>NZ_QETJ01000159.1:0-10860 GCF_003105095.1 Pseudomonas sp. NDM
ACCACCGATTCAATGTGGGAGCGAGCCTGCTCGCGAAGGCTTCCTTCAGAGCGCTACAAAACTCACTTCCTGGCAGCCACCATCGCCAAAAACGCCGGCATCGCTGCATCCTTGTCCGCCGCAATCCTCTGCACATGCGGATTCTGCTCAAGCCGCTCCAGCAACGCTTTCGCCTGTGGCATCTCGGCCAGCAAATCGATTCCGAACAGTTTCTGCCCAACTGCACAGGCCAGCGGCACGCTGTAGAGTAAATACAAATCGGCAATGCTCAGGCTGTCACCCGCCACATAAGGGGCGAACTTGCCGTGACGCCCCAGCGCTGCGAAGCCCAGCAGCAATTCGGAGCGGGTCTTTTCCTTGATCGCCTCCGGCAACGTCATGCCGAAAAACGCCTCGCCGTAACAGGCACGCCCCGGCAACTCGATGTACAACTCGATCTCCTTGGCAATCGCCAATACCTGCGCGCGTTCGAATGGATCGCTAGGCAGCAGCGGCGTGCCCTTCTGTGATTGTTCGAGGTATTCGAGGATGATCGCGGTTTCGTTGATGTAACCGGCGTCGACACCCAGCACCGGGACCTTGCCCCGCGGGCTGATGGCCAGTGATTGCGGGGTTTGTGTCGGGTAAAAAGTCACCTCTTCGAAGGGCAGACCTTTTTCCAGCAGCGCCAGTTTGACCATGTTGAAGTAGTTGCTGACAGCGAATCCGTAGAGCTTGAACATCACAGAACCTCCAGGCCGTGCGGGGTGGGCAGTGCCTGTTTATAGATCGCGGCGGCGTTTCCCGCCAGCAGCATCACGCCGCTGAATGCGGGTAAACTGGCGCCTTTCCCTGAGGAGCCTGCCATGAGCGAGCCGACAGATATCGTCAACGATGACGACGAAGAAGCATTCACCGAAGCGACGCTGCTCGAAGCCATCGAGAACCAGATCGAAAGCGACAACCCGCCGGCGGCCAGGGCGACGTTGAACAAGCTGACTTTGGTCGGCATGGACCGTGAGGAGATCCTCAATCTGATGGCTCACGTGCTGGCTTTCGAGATTGACGCGATGCTTGATGAAGACCGCCCGTTCGACACCGAATGGTACGAAACGGCATTGCGCAAGCTGCCAGAGCTGCCACCGGAAAAACAGTAACCCCGATCCTGTAGGAGTGAGCCTGCTCGCGATAGCGTCTTTTCAAACACATCGGTGATGACTGAAAGAACGCGATCGCGAGCAGGCTCACTCCTACAATGTTTGTTACGCCTCCATCCAGCCATCTGCCGTTACCCGACTACACTGGAATTCGCCTCAAGACAAAATCCCCTGATCTGCGCACTGGACATGCCGCACCAGCGGGTTCACCTTAGAGGCGCTGTCGTCCAATTCCTAGAAAGTCTGGAGTCCTTATGTCGCTTACCCCTGAGTTGGTTGCCGAACTGGAAGTCCTTGCACTCTTCAACCTGGACAGTTCCCAGGAAGGTCTGAAAATTCATCAGACCGCTGCCCCGAAACACATCGCTGCTGCCAAACGCCTCTTCGAAAAAGAACTCACCGACCAGCCCGATGGCGGGTATCTGACCAGCCTCGGTCGCGATGCCGCGCAAAACGTGCAGACCGTACTGACGATTCTGAGAGAGCAGGAAACCGCCTGATTTTCCCTGACTTTGCCCACGGGAACTCCTGCCACGGGATTTCCGCGGGCCCGCCCGATCGCTGTCGATAAAAATCTGCCGTCAAAAAAAAAATTCAGCTTAAACGTCCTGCCACGCAGAGGCTAAACTGCGGCCATTCCGAGACCTCCACGTCCGAGCCTGCAAGCCGGTTTGAGCTGACATGACGCGCACCCACGAAATCCGCCCCGACCTGGACGAAGGCATCGACCGCAAGGTACTCAGCCAACTGCGCGCACGTTTTCTCAAACTCAATGAAGGGCGCCTCGGCCGTGCGCTTGAAGGCTTGTCGACGCGCCAGCAAAGCGTATTGACGCTGTTGCCGCTGTTCTTCCACGTCAATCATCCTCTGCTGCCCGGCTATGTCTCGGGCAGTACGCCGGCCGGATTGTCCAATTATGAGCCAGACGCCAACGCGCTCGCTGAGGCGCAACGGCTGACCCGCTCGTTCTCCTACAAACCGCGCCACGGCAGCAATCCGCCGCGACCGATTCACGGTCTGTTCCTGATGGGCAGCCTCGGCACACTGGCCCAGGCCGATCAGAGCGATATGGACGTATGGGTCTGCCACGCGCCCGATCTTACCGACAGCGAACTCAGTGAACTGAGCAAGAAATGCCAGTTGCTCGAAACCTGGGCCGCGAGTCAGGGCGCCGAGGCGCATTTCTTCCTGATCGACCCGGCGCGGTTCGTGAAAGGCGAACGAGACTCGCAGCTGAGTTCGGAAAACTGCGGCAGCACCCAGCACTATCTGCTGCTCGACGAGTTTTACCGCACCGCGATCTGGCTGGCCGGGCGCACGCCAATCTGGTGGCTGGTGCCGGTCTATGAAGAAACGGCCTACGATGCCTACACCCATACCCTGCTGTCCAAACGCTTTATTCGCGCCGACGAGACGCTTGATCTGGGACCGATGGCGACAATTCCGCCGGGGGAATTCATCGGCGCCGGGTTGTGGCAGTTGTTCAAAGGCATCGAGTCGCCCTACAAGTCGGTGCTCAAACTGCTACTGACCGAGGTTTACGCCAGCGAACATCCGCAGGTGCAGTGCCTGAGCCTGCGCTTCAAGAAGGCCGTGTTCGCCAATCAGCTCGATCTCGATGAGCTGGACCCGTACATGGTCGTGTACCGGCGTATCGAGGAATACCTGATTGCCCGCAACGAGCCGGAACGGCTTGAGCTGGTGCGCCGTGCGCTGTACCTGAAGGTCAACCGCAAGCTCACCGGCAACAGCCGCAGCCAGGGCTGGCAACGCGCACTGCTCGAACGCCTGGCCGGCGAATGGCACTGGGATCAGCGACAACTGGCGCTGCTCGACAGTCGCAGTCAGTGGAAAGTGCGGCAGGTCAGCGCTGAGCGTCGCGCGCTGGTCAACGAACTCAATTACAGCTATCGTTTCCTGACCCAGTTCGCCCGCAGCGAACAGACCGTCAGCCTGATCAACAAGCGCGACCTCAATATCCTCGGCCGGCGCTTGTATGCGGCGTTCGAGCGCAAGGCCGACAAGGTCGAGTTCATCAATCCGGGCATCGCCCCGGACCTGGCCGAAGACACCCTGACCCTGGTGCAGTCACCGAACAAAAAGGAACCGGGGCAGACCCAGTGGGGCCTGTACAACGGCAGCCTCACGGCGCTGGAGTGGGAGCACTTCGCGCCGATCAAGCGCAGTCGCGAACTGCTTGAACTGCTGACCTGGTGCCACCGCAACGGCGTGATCGACAGCAGCACGCGTCTGGCCCTGCATCCGGGCACCAGCGACTTGAGCGAGTTCGAGCTGTTCAACCTGCTTGGCAGCCTGCAGCAGTGCATCGCCCTGCCCTTGCCCACCGTGGCCGAAGAGCCCTTGCTGCGCGCCGCTGTGCCCAGCGAAGTGCTACTGCTGATCAACGTCGGCGTCGACCCGCTCAAGCATCACCGCGATCTGAACATCCTGATGACCACCGAGCGCACCGACTCGCTGAGCTATGCCGGCGTGCGCGAGAACCTCGTGCTGACCCTTGATCAGATCACGCTCAACAGCTGGAACGAAGTGCTGGTCAATCGTTTCGACGGCCCGCACGCGCTGCTCGATTGCCTGCGCGATTACCTCAATAATCTGCCGCGCGGCCTCGTGCAGCCGTCGCTGAAGGTGCGCTGCTTCTGCCACAACCGTGCGCAATTCATTGCGCGCCGCGTCGAGGAAATCGTCGACACCGCCCAGACCCTGTTGCTCAGCGACTTGAATCACCGCTACCTGATCCAGGTGCAGCAGCACTATCACGTGCTGGAGCTGGTGCCAGGTCAGGTCAACCATGTTGCCCTCGCCACCCTGCCGGCGTTGCTCGATTATCTGGGCGAGGAACAACCGCGCTACAGCCCGCTGCACCTGGACCCGATGGCACTCGAGGATCACGATCTCGCGCTGATTCTGCCGATGGGTCAGCCGGAGTGCATTCAGGTGTTCTACCGCATCAGCGAACAGCAGGCCGAGCTGTACGTGCTGGATGAATTCAATGCCTTGTGGCAACAGCAGTTGCCGTACCACGACGAGCAGAGTCTGCTGGTGCCGTTGCAGCGCTTTGTGCAATCAATCCAGTATCGCCGTGAAGCACGGCTGCCGATGGAAGGTGGCCCCGCGGGCAGTCCCGAAACCTTGTATTACCAGCTGTCAGGCCCGGGGCGATCGCGCAGAGTCGAAACCCGGCCGGCGCCGCAGACGCCAGCCAACAAACCGTTCTACGACGTGCAGGCGATCATTGGCAAAGCCGCGCACGGCGAAGTGCAGGTCACCCTGTATTGCAATCAGCGGGAATTCAGCGAGCTGGAGCATGGCGACCAGCTGTTCAGCGTGGTCGCCCGGGAGATCGTCGAGCAGCGCCGCGAGACCGAGCGCTATCGCTGCTACATCACCGACCTCGACCTGTCGGGTCTGCTCGGTGACGGGCACAGTTCAAGCAATCTGTATCTGCGCTACAAGGCGGACCTGGAGCGCTCTTTGAACGATGCGCTCGAACAGGTTTGAGGCAGGGATTTATTCGGGAAAAGCGCCGCCGTTGACCGGTTGCGATTCCACTTCCAGCAAGGTCAGCTTCAGCGACTTGCCACCCGGAGCCGGCCAATCGATGTGCTGGCCGACCTTCAGACCCAGCAGTGCACTGCCGACCGGGGCCAGAATGGAAATCTTGCCCTCGTCGGCGTTGGCGTCCCTGGGGTAGACCAGGGTCAGGTGGTAATCCTTGCCACTGCCTTCTTCGCGGCAATGCACACGGGAATTCATGGTCACGACATCGGCGGGCACTTCATCGTGGCCGACCACGGTATCGGCGCGGTCCAGCTCGGTTTGCAGCGCAATCACGCCCGGCGCAGCCTGGTCTTTGTCGCTCAGGCTGTCGATGAGGCGTTCCAGACGTTGCACGTCCAGACGGGTAAGGGTGATGGAAGGTGCGGTCATGATCCAGGCAGACTCCTTTCTTCTGCACAAAAAAAGCAAAACCCCGCCAAAAAAGACGGGGTTTTCACCGTGCCTCGGTGGTTTGAGGCGTCCGCGGACACTATCACAGCTCAAAAAATATACAAGTCACGCCCTTTTTGCCTGGGTGAAAACCTGTGGCGAGGGAGCTTGCTCCCGCTCGGCTGCGCAGCTGTCGCAAGAGTTTGGGGCCGCTTCGCGACCCAGCGGGAGCAAGCTCCCGCGCCACAGGTTCGTATCAGGCTCGAGTGCGGCGCTCTGCGGCTTGCGCGCATATCACGCGCCGCCGCTGATCATCCGCCGAGCGCCATTCGCGGATGTCTTCGACGTGGCGCGCGCAGCCGAGACAGACTTTCTGTTCGTCCAGTCGACAGACGCCTGTGCACGGCGAAGGCACCGCCGGACTGACGTTGCTGTAAAGCGGTTTCGGCGGGCGAACAGGCGCTGCATCAGTCACGAATCACAGACCTTCGAAATCGAATTCAGCGCCAGCCTGCTGCTTGACGAGGCGCTGAAGCATTTCGCCGAGCTGCTCTTCGCTCTTGTCACACATCCAGCGCTCGCTTTCTTCGTCGTAGTCGAAGTGGAAGCCCCCGGACACCGCCGCCAGCCACAGCTGTCGCAAGGGTTCCTGGCGGCTGAAAATCAGCTGGCTGCCGTTTTCGAATTTGACCGTCAGCACGCCGGCCGAGCTTTCCAGATCGATGTCCAGATCGCTTTCGTCAAATATGTCTTCCAGTTTTTCCTGGGTTTCATCGACCAGATCGTGGAAACGGGCTTCGGACAAACTCATTGCGGCAACCTCAAAAATGTCTGATCAGGCTCAAGCGCCGAAAGATACGGACGCTGCCGGCCGATTGCAAAGTTTAACGACCAAGCACCTGTCGCCCATTCAACACCGCCCCTGTGGGAGCGAGCCTGCTCGCGAAAGCGGTGTGTCAGGCAACGAACGTATCGAATGTTACAACCTCTTCGCGAGCAGGCTCGCGCCCACAGGGATGATGCGCTTCTCAGGAGCCCCGCCGGACGGGAACCCCCTCGCATAGGCAAGCTGCCGGGTGGCCGGTATACTCCGGCGCAATTAACGCATTTTCAAGGATTTCGCCATGAAGCGCCTGATCTCTTCCCTTGCTGCGCTCGTCGCGGTTGCCTGCCTGGTATCGGCCTGTGGTCAGAAAGGCCCGCTGTACCTGCCTGACGACGATCAGGACCCGGCCGAACAAGCCCAGTCTTCGCAAAAGCAGCCATCCAAGGCTCACAAGCACGACGTTTACTAAGGGATCGCCATGGACGCTTTTAACTACCGTGGCGGGGAGCTGTTCGCGGAAGGTGTGGCGCTGTCCGCCATCGCCGACCGCTTCGGCACGCCCACTTACGTTTACTCGCGCGCACACATCCAAGCGCAATATCTGGCCTACGCCGATGCGCTGGCTGGCATGCCGCATCTGGTCTGCTTCGCGGTCAAAGCCAACTCCAACCTCGGTGTCCTGAATGTCCTGGCCCGTCTCGGCGCCGGTTTCGACATCGTTTCCCGTGGCGAGCTGGAACGCGTACTCGCCGCTGGCGGCAGCGCCGACAAGATCGTCTTTTCCGGCGTCGGCAAGACCCGTGACGACATGCGTCGTGCCCTCGAAGTCGGGGTGCACTGCTTCAACGTCGAATCCACCGACGAGCTCGAGCGTCTTCAGCTGGTCGCAGCCGAGCTGGGTGTTCGCGCCCCGGTTTCGTTGCGGGTGAACCCGGACGTCGATGCCGGCACCCACCCGTACATTTCCACCGGTCTCAAAGAGAACAAGTTCGGCATCGCCATTGCCGACGCCGAAGACGTGTACGTGCGCGCCGCGCATCTGCCGAACCTGGAAGTGGTCGGTGTCGACTGCCACATCGGTTCGCAACTGACCACCCTGCCGCCGTTCATCGACGCCCTGGATCGCCTGCTGGATCTGGTCGATCGCTTGGGCGATTGCGGCATTCATCTGCGCCACATCGATCTCGGTGGCGGCCTGGGCGTGCGTTATCGTGATGAAGAGCCGCCGCTGGCTGCCGACTACATCAAAGCCGTACGCGAGCGTCTGAACGGGCGTGATCTGGCGCTGGTGTTCGAGCCGGGCCGCTTCATCGTCGCCAATGGCGGCATGCTGCTGACCCAGGTCGAGTACCTCAAGCATACCGAGCACAAGGATTTCGCCATCGTCGACGCGGCGATGAACGACCTGATCCGTCCGGCGCTGTACCAGGCGTGGATGGACGTCACGGCGGTGAAACCGCGCGACAGCGCTGCACGCAAGTACGACATCGTCGGCCCGATCTGCGAAACCGGCGACTTCCTCGCCAAGGACCGTGAACTGGCGCTGGAAGAAGGCGACTTGCTGGCGGTGCATTCGGCCGGTGCCTACGGTTTCGTCATGAGCTCCAACTACAACACCCGCGGCCGTGCCGCTGAAGTGCTGGTGGATGGTGATCAGGTTTTTGAAGTGCGTCGCCGCGAAACCGTGGCCGAGCTGTTTGCCGGCGAAAGCCTGCTGCCGGAGTAACCGATGCTGCTGCGTTTTACCAAAATGCACGGCCTGGGCAACGACTTCATGGTCCTCGACCTGGTCAGCCAGCACGCGCACATTCAGCCCAAACACGCCAAGCAATGGGGCGACCGCCACACCGGTATCGGTTTCGACCAGTTGCTGATCGTCGAAGCGCCGAGCAACCCGGACGTGGACTTTCGCTACCGGATCTTCAACTCCGACGGTTCGGAAGTGGAGCAATGCGGCAACGGTGCGCGCTGCTTCGCGCGCTTCGTGCTCGACAAGCGTCTGACCGCCAAGCGGCAGATCCGCGTCGAGACAAAGGGCGGGATCATCGAACTGGACGTACGTAACGACGGCCAGATCGGCGTGAACATGGGCGCGCCGCGCCTGGTGCCGGCGGACATTCCATTCCAGGCGCCAGCCCAGGCCAGCAGCTATCAGCTGGACGTCGATGGCACCACGGTCGAACTGGCCGCTGTGTCGATGGGCAATCCCCATGCGGTCATTCGCGTGGATGACATCAACAGCGCGCCGGTGCATGAACTGGGGCCGAAGGTCGAACACCATCCGCGCTTCCCGGCGCGGGTCAATGTCGGTTTCCTTCAGGTCATCGACCGCCACCGCGCGCAACTGCGCGTGTGGGAGCGCGGCGCCGGGGAAACCCAGGCCTGTGGCACCGGCGCCTGTGCGGCGGCGGTGGCGGCTATCAGTCAGGGGTGGATGGATTCGCCGCTGTTGATCGACCTGCCCGGCGGGCGTCTGTCCATCGAGTGGGCCGGCCCGGGCGAACCGGTATTGATGACCGGTCCGGCAGTGCGTGTCTACGAAGGACAAGTGCGTCTTTGAGCGAGCAGAAATCATGACCGACAAGCCCCAGGTACCCGCCCGACCAGCCGACGAATCAGCGTCCGAGAGCCTTGAGGCAGCCGCGGTTGCCGCCTACCTTGAGGCTCACCCGGACTTCTTCGTCGAGCACGAAGAGCTGCTGCCGTCACTGCGCATTCCGCACCGACGTGGCGACACCGTGTCGCTGGTCGAGCGGCAGATGACAATCCTGCGCGACCGCAACATCGAAATGCGCCATCGCCTTTCACATCTGATGGACGTGGCTCGTGACAACGATCGCCTGTTCGAAAAGACCCGGCGCCTGATCCTCGCGCTGATGGACGCGTCGACTCTGGAAGACGTGGTGATCAGTGTGGAAGACAGCCTGCGTCAGGATTTCCAGGTGCCCTTTGTCAGCCTGATCCTGCTCGGCGACAACCCGGCCCCGGTCGGCCGCTGGGTAACCCACGCCGATGCGCAAACCGCGATCGGCGGTCTGCTCACCGAAGGCAAAAGCGTCAGCGGCAGCCTGCGTGAACATGAGCTGGATTTCCTCTTCGGCGAAGAACAGCGCCAGCAGATCGGCTCGACCGCCGTGGTTGCCGTCAGCCATCAGGGCATCCACGGCATCCTGGCCATCGCCAGCCGTGATCCGCAGCACTACAAGAGTTCGGTCGGCACCCTGTTCCTCAGCTACATCGCCGAGGTCATGGGCCGCGTGCTGCCACGGGTCAACAGCTCGCTGCGCTCGGTACGCTGAGCATGGAACGACAACTGGACGCTTACTGCGAACATCTGCGCAGTGAGCGACAGGTGTCGCCGCACACCCTGTCGGCTTATCGCCGCGACCTCGATAAAGTCCTCGGCTGGTGCATCAAGCAGAACATCGGCAGCTGGGCTGCGCTGGACATCCAGCGCCTGCGCAGCCTGATCGCCCGCTTGCATGCGCAAGGCCAGTCCTCGCGCAGCCTCGCCCGCCTGCTCTCGGCAGTGCGTGGGCTCTATCACTATCTGAATCGCGAAGGCTTGTGCGACCACGACCCGGCCACCGGCCTGGCGCCGCCGAAAGGCGAACGGCGCCTGCCGAAAACCCTCGACACTGATCGCGCCCTGCAACTGCTGGAAGGTGCGGTTGAGGACGATTTTCTTGCCCGGCGCGATCAGGCGATTCTGGAGCTGTTCTATTCATCGGGCCTGCGCCTGTCCGAGCTGACCGGACTCAATCTCGATCAGCTCGACCTCGCCGACGGCATGGTTCAGGTGCTGGGCAAGGGCAGCAAGACCCGTCTGCTGCCTGTAGGTAAGAAGGCCCGTGAAGCCCTCGAACAATGGCTGCCGCTACGCGCCATGACCAATCCTGCCGACGATGCGGTTTTTGTCAGCCAGCAAGGGCGACGCCTTGGCCCGCGTGCAATTCAGGTGCGGGTCAAACTCGCTGGCGAGCGCGAACTGGGGCAGAACCTGCATCCGCACATGCTCAGGCACTCGTTCGCCAGCCATTTGCTGGAGTCTTCCCAGGACCTGCGGGCGGTGCAGGAATTGCTCGGTCACTCCGATATCAAGACCACGCAGATCTACACCCATTTGGACTTCCAGCACCTGGCGGCGGTCTACGACAGCGCCCATCCCCGGGCCAAACGCATGAAAGGCGATGATTCATGAGCATTCAGTTGATCACCTTCGACCTCGACGACACCCTGTGGGACACCGCTCCGGTGATTGCCAGCGCCGAAACCGTGTTGCGCGAATGGCTGAGCGAACATGCGTCGAATCTGGGCGCGGTACCGGTGGAGCATTTGTGGTCGATTCGCGAGCGAGTACTGGCGGGCGAGCCGGGGCTCAAGCACCGCATCAGTGCGTTGCGCAGGCGCGTGTTGTTTCATGCTCTGGAAGAAGCCGGGTATGGCCACGGCGAAGCATCGGATCTGGCCGACAAGGCTTTCGAAGTGTTTTTGCATGCGCGGCATCAGATCGAAGTGTTCCCGGAAGTCGAGCCGCTGCTGGAGCTGCTCGCCAATCAATATGCCCTCGGCGTCGTCACCAATGGCAACGCCGATGTACGCCGGTTGGGGCTGGCGGACTACTTCAAGTTCGCCTTGTGCGCCGAAGACATCGGCATCGCCAAGCCGGATGCACGGCTGTTTCATGAAGCCCTGCAACGCGGGGGCGTGAGTGCCGAAGCAGCGGTGCATGTCGGCGATCATCCCGGCGATGACATCGCCGGGGCGCAGCAGGCGGGCTTGCGCGCGGTGTGGTTCAACCCGACGGGCAAGGTCTGGGAAGCGGAGCGCTTGCCGGATGCAGAGATCCGCAGCCTCACGGAATTGCCAGCGGTAATCGCCCGCTGGAATGCTCCCTCGAAATGACAAAGATCCCCTGTAGGAGTGAGCCTGCTCGCGATAGCGGAGTGT
>NZ_QETJ01000160.1:0-10756 GCF_003105095.1 Pseudomonas sp. NDM
GGCTGGTATCTTTTGTGTTTGAGGATAAAAAGAGTGCAGCCTTCGGCAGCTCCTACAGAAGATTTGTGTACGACACAGATCCATTGTGGGAGCGAGCTTGCTCGCGAAGGCCTCAGGTCAGTCGCCGCAGGACTGACAGATAAACTCATCAACCTCAGCCGCCCCCGGCGATGTCGCCGGCCCCCAGCGAGTTACCGCCAGCGCTGCCGCAGCATTGGCGCGCCTGGCCGATTCCCACGCATCCAATCCCTGCGCCAATCCGGCAACAAACACCCCGGCGTGGGCATCGCCGGCGCCATTACTGTCCAGCGCTTTCACAGCAAATCCCGGCACCTGACGACGCTCGCCACGCTGTTGAATCCAGCAACCCTGCGGCCCGTCGCGCACCACCATCAGCACGTCTTCAGGCAAAAATTTCGCCAGACGATCCATTGCCACGCCAATCTCATCAGCGCCGGTAAAGCGCAGCGCCTCGACACTGTTGCTGGTCCACACATCGATGCGCGGCAGCAACGCTTGCATCATCGGCGCGTCCGGCGATTCCACCAGCGGTCCCGGGTCGAACACCACATTGACCGATCCCGGCAGCGCCAGTGTCCAGTCGAGCAACGCCTGCGCCTTGCCCTCGTGCAGGAGGCTGTAACCACTTAGATAAACGTAATCGCCGGCCTCGGCCAGCACGCTGTTCAAATCCTCCTCGGTCACCTCGCCTTCGGCGCCGATGTAGGAAATGAAACTGCGTTCGGCCGAGGCATCGGTCAGCGCCACACACAACCCGGTGTCTCGCTCGGCCGGTTCGCGGATGCCAATGCAGATACCTTCCGCCTGCATCGCTTGGCGTGCCAGATCGCCGAAGCGCCCGCTACCATGGCGACCGAGATAGACCACCGGCAAGCCGTTACGCACCGCCGCCGCCATCACGTTGAAACCGCCACCGGCTTCGAATCCCGCCGACTGCGCCAGTACGTCGCCGCCAATCTGCGGCAATTTATCCACGGCCATGACCAGGTCGATGATGACCTGGCCGGTGTGCAACATCTTAGGCATGAGCATTCTCGGGTTGCGCGGCGCGGCGATCTTTCGCGCCGCCGAGTATCAGGTAAAGGCCACCGGCGACGACGAAGGTCACGATCCAGCCGAGGCCGTTGTGGCCCAGCCAGGAGTCGGACAGAAAGCCCTTGAACCAGACGTTTTCCGCCGTGGTGCCGATGGTGGTGAAGCTGAAGCCGAGCACGATGGCGATCGCCCAGGCGCCGAACGCGCGCCACTCGATGCCGCCGCGATACCAGTAGGCGCTGCTCGGGCTGACGTCGAGCAGGTCTTTGGGGCTGTAGTAGTGACGGTGAATCAGGTCGACCACGAAGATCCCCACCCACGCAGTGATCGGCACCGCCAGCAGGGAAATGAAGGTGATGAACGGGCCGTAGAAACTGTCGGCGATGAGCATGAAGTAGATCGAGCCGGCGAAGATCGCGACGATGTCGACCACCACCGCGTAGACGCGTTTGACCTTGAGGCCCAGCGTCAGCGTGGTCAGGCCGGCCGAGTACACCGACAGGTTGTTCGACAGCAGCAGGCCGCCGAACGCGGTGATCAGGTACGGCACGGCCATCCAGGTGGGCAGCATGTCGCGGATCGCCACGATCGGGTCAGTCGCCGAAGCCAGGTCATTGTTGCCCACCGAGAGCAAGCCGCCGAGGGTGATCAGCAGCACCAGCGGAATGCCCGCGCCGAATGCCGCGGACGCCACCAGACGCACAGCCTTGACGCTGCGGTGCTGATAGCGCGACATGTCGGCGCCGGCGTTGGCCCAGCCGATGCCGGTGCCGGCAGCCATGGTGCCGATACCGATGATCATCGCGCTCAGCGGCGCCGGCGTGGCGTTGAACACCGCACTCCAGTCGATGGTCGCGCAGAGGAAGCCGCCGACGAGAATGTTCAGCGCGCCGAACACGTAGGTCGCCCACTTCTGGATCACCAGCAGTGTCGCGTGGCCGAGGCCGGAGACCGCCAACGTCAGCAGGACGAAGATGGCGATAAAGATCAGCGTCAGTACCGGCGCGCTTTTCGCCTCGACCGGCGAGCCGAACAGGATCGAACACAGCGACAGCAGTACGAACGCCGCGGTGGTGGTGTTGACGGTTTCCCAACCCAGACGCGACATCAGCGAAACCAGCGTCGGGCCGATGTTGCCGCGTACGCCGAAGATCGCCCGCGACAGCGTCAGGCTCGGCGCGCGGCCACGACGTCCGGCAATCGAAATGATGCCGACCACCGCAAACGAACCGGCGGCACCGAGGATCGCGACGATGATCGCCTGCCAGATCGCCAGCCCGCGAAACGCCACCAGCGTGGCGCCCAGCGGCAGGCCGAGAATGGAAATATTGGCGGCAAACCAGACCCAGAACAGCTGCAGCGGATGACCGTTGCACTCGGCTTCCGGCACCGGCTCGATGCCGCGGGTTTCCAGTTGCCCGACGCTTTGCCCGGCGGTTGATGAACTCATGAAGATGCTCCTGTTTGCCTTTTTTGTGGTTGTGGCAATGATGCAAAACGACAAGACAACCGGCCTTCCGAGGCCTGTCTGTGCGATCCATTGCTGGTTAAGTATTCGACTATGCGGTGCGGCCTTCGCGAGCAAGCTCGCTCCCACATTGGATTTGTGGCGTTCACATACCCTGTGGGAGCGAGCTTGCTCGCGAAGGCGGCAGCCCAATCCGCGCAAGGCCAACAGCCCCTGCACCAACGGCTCAAGCTCCAGCTGATTAACAACCTTCACCGTTTCAATCATCGGCTCCGGCCAGCACTCAAGCCCCAGGCAGGCCCCGAGCATGGCACCGAGAATCGCCGCGATGGTATCGGTGTCGCCACCCAGGCTGGCGGCCATGCACACCGCGTCAAAAGCGCTCATCTCGCCAATGGCCACTTGTTGCGCCAGCGCGAATGAAACCACCACCGACTCCTGCGACGCCACCGATGTACCGATCACGTCATAGAGCAGATCGGCGAGCAGTGTTTTGTCACTGTCGACACTGATGCTGCGCGCCCAACTGATCCGTGAGGCGATGCGCCCACCGGCGACCCAGTGCCCGTGGACTTCGGCTTGCTGGGCAATCTGCTGGCCGAGGTTCAGCGCCTCGCCCAGATCGACACCATTGATCCCGGCCGAGACCACCGCCGCCACCGCCGCCGCGCTGGAAATCCCCAACGTGGTGTTGTGGGTCACCTGACAGGCTTGCACCACCGCCGCAATGAAGCGCTGCGGATCGGCCACGTTCGCAGCTATTCCCACCGGGGTGATGCGCATCGCCGCGCCGTTGGTAGTGCCGTAGCGCCCGGCTTCTTCCGGGGAATGCCCGGCGAGGATCATTTCAATGGCGCGTTTGGTCGACGGGCCGAGCAAGTCCTGTGAGCCTTTGGCCTGCATCTGTGCTTCCCATTCGATCAAGCGCTGGGCAAGCACGGCGGGGTCGATGCGGCCCTGGCCTTCGACCAGCAACTCGCCGACCAGAATCGCCTGTTCGGTGTCATCGGTGATTGAGCCCTTGGGCATGTTCGCAGCGATCGGTTGCAAGGGACCGGCATCCTGCAGATCAGTGATCTGTCCGAAGCGCGCTTTGATCGTTTCACGATCGAGCGACTGCGTCGGCATGCCCAGCGCATCACCCAGCGCCAGACCGTAGAAAGCGCCGAGCGCACGGTTGAGCGCGGTCATTTCGATTCTCCAAATTGCAGGTGCAGACGAAAGTGCACGGGATCGAGCAGGCTTTCGACCTGCTCCATGAAACGATTCTGTCGGTCGTAGGTGGTGCGCAGCGCCTTGAGGAACACCGTGCCGGCCGGGCGACCGAGCAACTCGGCGTCTTCGGCACTCAGCGGCTCGGCGCCGATCCACTGATCGCCGCGCTCGCCGATGTAGCCGTAGGCGGCCAGGGTGATGGTCAGAGAATTGTCGATCAGACCGACACGCGGCAGGCTTTCCAGGCCGCCGTTGGCCGGCATCAATGCACGTTCCAGAGACACCAGCGTACCGTCGGTGGCGCGCCGGCGACGGTCGAGGGTGATGAATTGATCGGTGCCGAAACGCACCAGCAGATCAGGTCGGGTTACGGCTTCGAGGCGCAACACTTCGGTGTTGATCAGCGCCCCGCTGTCGGCCAGCGCCTGCGCCCAGCCGCTGCGCTGATCCAGCGCGACACCGTCAAAGGTCACGATGGAACCGACCCCACTTTGCGTGGCGATGTACTTGCGCCGCTTCAGCTCGGCCAGCGCCTCACGCAAGGTGCCACGGCTGACCTGGAATTCTTGAGCCAACTGATGTTCGCCGGGCAACAGAAAGCCGTCCTCCATGAGGCCGCTTTCGATGCGTCGGACGAGCTCGTCGACCACCCTTTGTTTCTTGTCGAATCGTACCTGTCTAATCATGTACAAATTGATAACCGAAACGGGTGCGGGCGAGCAAGGAAAATCTCGGGGGAAGAGACAGAAGGTTGAAAGTCAAAAGCACCCTCACCCTAGCCCTCTCCCGGAGGGAGAGGGGACTGAATGGGGGATGCTCAAGAGGTATGCCGACCTGAAAGTGCTTCGCCGAATCCATAATCGACGAGAGCTTTCAGGTCGACGGATTACGCAAGACACCTCGGTCGGCCCCCTCTCCCTCTCCCGGAGGGAAAGGGAGAGGGTGAGGGATGCTCAGGAGATACGCCGACCTGATATTGCTTTAGCGAATCCACAATCGACCCAACCTTCCAGGTCGATGTAGACCGCAAGACACCTCGGTCGGCCCCCTCTCCCTCCGGGAGAGGGCTGGGGTGAGGGTAGTTCTTGACGTTAGCGTTGTTTCAGGCGGTCAATGACCACGGCCAACAACAGGATCGAACCCCGAATCACATACTGATAAAACGTATCGATGTTCTTCAGGTTCATCGCGTTCTCGATGATCGCCAGAATCAACACCCCGGCAATCACATGGCGGATCATGCCGATGCCGCCGCTCAGCGAAACCCCGCCCAGCACGCAAGCCGAGATCACCGTCAGTTCAAAACCCTGACCGATCATTGGCTGCCCGGAAGTCATCCGCGAGGCCAGGATCACCCCCGCCAGCGCGCCGATCACGCCGTGCACAGCGAAGATGATGATCTTGGTGCGGTCGACGTTGACGCCCGCCAGCAGCGCCGCTTCCTGGTTGCCACCGATGGCCATGGTGTTGCGCCCGTAGGTGGTGTGGTTCAGCAGCCAGCCGAAAAACAGGAAGCAGACAATGGTGATCAGGATCGGCACCGGCACGCCGAACAACTGGCCGTTACCGAAGACGAAGAAGGATTCCTGCGAGACGCCGACCGCTTTGCCGTTGGCAAAGATATAAGCCAGACCGCGAACGATCTGCATGGTCGCCAGCGTCGTGATCAACGCATTGACGCGCAACTTGGCAATCACGATGCCGTTGATCAACCCGACGATCAGGCCCATCACCAGCGCCGCACTGACCCCGAGAAACACGCTGTTGGTGTCACGCATCACCACCGCCGCGACCACGCCGGCACAGGCAATCACCGAACCAACCGAGAGGTCGAAGTGCCCCGACGCCAAGCAGTAAAGCATGGTGCACGCGGCGATGCCGGTGGTGGAAATCGCCAGGCCCAGACCGCGCATGTTCAGCGGCGAGAGGAAGTTGTCGATCAGCAGCGTGCAGGCGACAAAGATGCCGATCGCCGCCAGCAGCATGACCCAGTCATCAAGGAAGCGCCGCAGGTCCAGCGGTTTGCGCTCGGTCGGCAGGGTTTCGTTTTGGGTAGTCATCATAGTCACCTCTCAGTTCGCCACGCCGTCAGCGCGGTGGCGTGGCAAAGCCAGTTGCAGCAGGTTGGATTCATTGGCCTGGTCGCGGCTGACTTCGCCGCGCAGGGCGCCTTCGCACAGCACCAGGATGCGGTCGGAAATGCCCATCACTTCCATCAGATCGCTGGACACCACGATCACCGAAATGCCGTCGGCGGCGAGGTTGTGGATGATCTGGTAGATCTCGGCCTTGGCGCCGATGTCGATGCCACGGGTCGGTTCGTCGAGCAGCAAAACCTTCATCGGCATCGACAGCCAGCGGCCGAGAATGGCCTTCTGCTGGTTGCCGCCGGAAAGGAACTTGATCTGCTGGCCGGCGTGCGGGGTTTTCACTTTCAGGGCCTTGATCTGCTTGTCGGCGTTGCCCTTTTCCCACAGGCCACGGATCAGGCAGCCAAGCCCGGAATGCGCACCACGGGCACTGATGTTGATGTTCTCGGCGACGCTGGCCAGCGGGATAATGCCTTCCTTCTTACGGTCTTCCGGGCAAAGCAGAATGCCGGCGGCAATCGCGTCACGGGGCGAGCGCAGTTTCAGTTCGTGACCACGCAATTCAAGGCGTCCGGCGGTATTGCGCTCCAGGCCACTGAGCAGACGAAACAGCTCGGTGCGCCCTGCCCCGACCAGGCCGAACAAGCCAAGGATCTCGCCCTTGTGCGCTTCGAAACTGATCGGCTCGCGCAGGCCCGGGCCAAGTAAACCATCGACTTTCAACGCCACGGCGCCACGGGGGCGATGGCGGTAGTCGTAGATGTCCTGAATGTCGCGACCGACCATGCAGGTCACCAGTTGATCGTGGGTCAGCTGGCTCATGTCTTCAAACGTGCGCACGTAGCGGCCGTCCTTGAACACCGTCACGGCGTCGCAAATGCGGAACACTTCTTCCATGCGATGGGACACGTAGAGCACGACTTTGCCCTCATCGCGCAGGCGCCCGATGATCGCCATCAAGCGATCGATCTCGCGCGCCGAGAGGCTGCTGGTCGGTTCGTCGAAAGCGATGACGTGAGCACCACGAGACAACGCTTTGGCGATTTCCACCAATTGGCGCTGGCCCAGCGACAAGCGCCCGACTTTGGTTTGCGGATCGATTTCGTCCGCCAGGCCTTTCAGGCAATTCAAGGCTTTCTGGCGCAGTTCGCTGCGATTGATCAAACCGAAACTGGCCGGCAGATGACCGAGAAACAGGTTCTCGGCGACGGTCATTTCCGGCACCAGATGCAGTTCCTGGTGAATCACCGCGACACCGCTGCCAATGCTGTCGGCGGTGGACTTGAACGCCATCGCCTGCTCGCCGATCTGCAGTTCACCGCTGCTCGGAATATAGGCGCCACCGAGGATTTTCAGCAGCGTCGACTTGCCCGCACCGTTCTCGCCCATCAAGGCATGAACCTGGCCGGGGTGGGCGACGAAGCTGATGCCATCGAGCGCTTTTACCCCGGGAAAGGTCTTGCCGATCCCGTTGAAGCGCAGGCTGCCGCTGGCGCCATGTTGTTGTTCTTGTGTCTGTACTTGCGCGTGCATAAAGCCACCTCTTCACACCGAAAAACGGCCCGGCTGCCCGGGCCGTCGCTGCCTCAGTTCCACAAGCCGATTTTTTCCAGCTCTTGCTTGAAGTTTTCGCGGGTGATCAGGGTGACGTCATCCATGGCGGTGTACTTCGGCGGTTCTTTGCCGGCGGTGATCCACTCGTACATCATCTCGGCGGTTTTGTAGCCTTCGATGTGCGGACTCGGCAGCATCGAACCGAAGAAGCCGCTGTTAGGTTTCTTCAACTCGCCAATGGCGTCGGTGCCGTTGATGCCGATGCCGATTACGTTGGTCGCGGCAAACCCGGCCGCTTCGGTAGCACGCACGCCGCCAAGCACGGTGTTGTCGTTCATGCCGCCGATGATCAGGTTTTTCGCCGCACTCGGCAGTTTCACCAGCGCCGAGTTGGTGGCGTCCATGCTGCCCGGTACGTCGAGGGTTTTCAGCGCGGCGAAGAGGATGTGATCCTCTGGCATGCCGGCCTTCTTCAGCGCATCGACCGAACCATCGGTGCGTTTCTTGCCGGTGTCGAGTTCGTTGTAGGTATTGACCACCGCGTAGGTGTCTTTCCAGTCCCAGTTACGCTTTTTCGCTTCGGCAGCCATGGCGGCGCCCTGCTTCTGGCCGACTTCGAACGCGGCCATGCCCAGGTACGGCACGTCTTCCATGAATTTGCCGTTGGCGTCGACGAAACGGTCGTCGACGGCAATCACTTTCAGATCGTTGATCTTGGCTTTGGCCATGATGGCCGGGCCGAGGGACACGTCCGGCGGGCAAATCACGAAGCCCTTGGCGCCGTTGGCAGCCAGGCTGTCGATGGCCGAAAGGGTTTTTTCGCCATCAGGCACAGCGATCTTGATCAGTTCGAAGCCCTTGTCCTTGGCGGCTTTTTCGGCAAAAGCCCATTCGGTCTGGAACCACGGTTCTTCGGCCTGCTTGACCAGAAAACCGATCTTCACCGCGTCGGCGGCGAGCAGCGCACTGCTCAGGCTGAACGCAGTGACCGCCAGGGCAGTGCTGCACAGGGTACGAATCCCGAAACGACGTTTCATCAGATGACTCCTTGTTATTTTTTTTGAGCAAATTAAACAGCTTGTGGCGAAGGAGCTTGCTCCCGCTGGGCTGCGAAGCGGCCCTAAAACCGGTTACCTCGGTCAATCAGACACACCGCATAGCCCGAATTTACGACTGCTGCGCAGCCGAGCGAGAGCGAGCTCCCTCGCCACAGGTGTGGTGGCGTGACACGTACTGCTGCAAAGCTATTTGAAAATAGTCATATCGTATGATGATTGGATTTCAAGCGTAGTTCAGCGCTGGAAATCCGTTCTATTCAGTCGTGGTACATCACCGAGCGACCACCATCGATGGTGATGCACGAGGCGTTGATAAACGGTGCTTCATCGCTGGCCAGAAACACTGCGGTCATCGCCACTTCGATCGGCTGGCCGATGCGCTTGGGCGGATGCAGGTCGAAGGCGCGCTGCCGCTCGGCGTGGGGATCGGCAAAGCCGTTCCAGTAATCGACGTTCAGCTGGGTTTCGATGTAGCCCGGGGCGATGGCGTTGACGCGAATGCCTTTGGCCGCATATTCGATGCCGAGGGCGCGGGTCAGGCCGAGCAAGCCGTGCTTCGCCACCGGGTACGGAAAGCAGCCAGGAATGATGTGGCTGGAATGAGTCGAGGCGATGTTGATGATGCTGCCGACGCCCTGCTCGATCATTTGCGGCAGCACGGCTTTGCAGCCATACCAGGCGCCATCCAGATCAATGGCGAAGCAACGGTGCCAGTCTTCCTCGGTCATCTGCAGCGGATCGCGGAACACATTGACCCCGGCGCAGTTGACCAGCACGTCGATGCGGCCATGCAATTCCACGGCGCGTCTGGCAAGGGCATGCAGATCCTGCTGATTCGACACGTCGACCTTCAGCGCCTGCACGTCATGGCCTTGTGCACGCCAATGGGCGGCGACCTGCTCGACCTTGTCGGCCTGGATATCGCTGATCAGCAGTCTGGCCTGCTGTGAGGCAAAGGCGGCAACGATCGCTTCGCCAATGCCCTGCGCGGCACCCGTCAGCAGCACAACCTTGTTTTTCAGGCGTTCACCTTTTGGCGGTGGCGGCACGGCAGGCAATGTGAGCGCTTCAACCATGGTTCAGGCCTCCCGCGCGCAGACGCAAAAAAACCGGGCATCGGTCGATGTCCGGTTTTCACGGCTTGGGAAAAGAAACAGGCAAGCGTCGCCAACGGCATTGAGCCGTGACAAAAGGCGGATCCCGCCTAAGCGGGCGACAAGAATTCGCTGCATCACTTCACCTGTTTTGTTCTTTTTAAGTGTGAGTGCGTGTTACTGCTGGAGCCGACTATAAACCCGACCCGCAAATAATCTCAATATATAATTTTGCATCCCATATTTTGGGATTTAACCGGCAAAACGCGTACAGAGTTTTCCTGCAACATCGACGCGCATGCTCAGCACCGCACCATCGAGTGGATGATTGAGCGGACTTTTTGCACTGGTGATGTACAAGGTTTTCAGGTCTTCACCACCGAATACGCAACTGGTCGGGCGACTGACCGGCAGATCGATTTTGCGATCCACTTGCCCGTCCGGCGTCAGGCGCAACAGGCAACTGCCGTCCCAGCGCGCATTCCACACATAGCCTTCGGCATCCATGGCCGAGCCGTCGGGGCCGCCGTGCTGATCGGATGAATAGAAAACCTGTGGCGCATCGAGACTGCCGTCGGTGCGGATGAAATATCGATTGAGCGTGCTGTCGAGACTTTCGCCGAACAGCAGCGTGGTGCCGTCGTCGCTCCACAGCAGGGTGTTGGGAATGCCCAGACCGAGCAGCAGTGGCGTGACGCGCTGATCGGGATCGACGCGGAACAGGCCACCGGAACGCCGCACGATCGGCAGATCCTCGCCGTGCTCGCCGATGTTGTTCTGCATGGTGCCGAGCCACAAGCGGCCCAGCGCATCACAGCGGGCTTCGTTGGGCCGATTGCCCGGTTGCGGGTCGACAACGCAGAACAGGGTCAAGCGTGGCTCGAGCCCGGGAGATTCGAGATCCAGTCGATAGACACCGCTGCTCAACGTGACCAGCGCATCGCCGCTGGCGCAGGGAATGAAGGCGGAGATGTGCTCAGGCATTTGCCAGATCTGCACGTTCTGGCCAATCAGGCGCAATGCTTGTTTGCCAGCGATGTCGACCCAGTACAACGCCTGGGTCGGCGCATCCCAGAACGGGCCTTCGCCGAGTAGCGCGCGGTGTTGGGTCAGGGCGGTGCAGGTCATCTGGAATCCTTCATGTTCTTGTTGTTCGCATTGTAGGAGTGAGCCTGCTCGCGATAGCGGTGTATCAGTCGACATCATTGGTAGTGAACCACC
>NZ_QETJ01000161.1:0-10630 GCF_003105095.1 Pseudomonas sp. NDM
CTGCCGGCTGAAATAGCCGGCAGCGCTTTTTATTACCGCAAACGGTTTAAACGGTATGCAGATACCAGTTGTACTCAAGGTCGGAGATGGAGTGTTCAAACTCCTCCAGCTCGCTTTCCTTGCAGGCGACGAAGATATCGATGTACTTCGGATCGATGTACTTGGCCATCACCTCACTGTCGTCCAGCTCGCGCAGGGCATCGCGCAAGTTGTTTGGCAGGCTCTGTTCGTTCTGCTCGTAGCTGTTGCCTTCGACAGGTGCGCCCGGCTCGATCTGGTTGACCAGACCGTGGTGCACGCCGGCCAGTACCGAAGCCATCAGCAGGTACGGGTTGGCGTCGGCGCCGGCCACGCGGTGTTCGATACGCACGGCATCGGCCGAGCCGGTCGGTACGCGAATGGCCACAGTGCGGTTGTCCAGGCCCCAGCACGGCGAGTTCGGTACGTAGAACTGCGCGCCGAAGCGACGATACGAGTTGACGTTCGGGCAGAGGAAAGCCATCTGCGCCGGCAGGGTCTCGAGCACACCGCCGATCGCGTGACGCAGCGCGGCGTTCTGCTCGGGATCCTCGCTGGCAAAAATGTTTTTGCCGGCTTTGTCCAGAATCGAAATATGTACGTGCAGACCGTTGCCCGCCTGGCCCGGATACGGCTTGGCCATGAAAGTGGTGTCCATTTCATGGTCGTAGGCGATGTTCTTGATCAGACGCTTGAGCAGCACTGCGTAGTCGCAGGCCTTGATCGGGTCGGCGACGTGGTGCAGGTTCACTTCGAACTGCGCGGGGGCACTTTCCTTGACGATCGCATCGGCCGGGATGCCTTGCTCTTTGGCGCCTTCGAGAATGTCCTGGAGGCAGTCGACGTATTCGTCGAGGTCGTCGATCAGGTAGACCTGAGTCGAGTGCGGACGTTTGCCGGAGATCGGCGAGCGTGGCGGCTGTGGACGGCCGTTCACGTTTTCCTGATCGATCAGGTAGAACTCGAGTTCGAAGGCGGCGCAGATGGTCAGGCCGAGCTCGTCGAACTTGGTCACCACCTGACGCAACACTTCACGGGGATCGGCGAAGAACGGGTCGCCTTCGAGTTCGTGCATGGTCATCAACAGTTGCGCGGTAGGGCGCTTCTGCCATGGCTCGTTGCACAGGGTATCGGGGATCGGATAGCAGATGCGATCGGCGTCGCCGATGTCCAGGCCCAGACCGGTGCTTTCCACCGTGGAGCCGTTGATATCCAGAGCAAATAGAGAGGCCGGCAGGTTGATGCCTTTCTCGTAAACCTTGTGGAGGCTGGTGCGTTCGATGCGCTTGCCGCGCACCACACCATTCATATCCGCAATCAGAAGGTCAACGTACAGAACCTCAGGATGTTCCTTAAGGAACGCGTTCGCTTCGTTAAGCTGAACGGCACGCGGGGGTACCGACATGATGCAACACCTTTGTTGTTAAAAATATCAATCATTGATCTTTTCTGGTTTCAGTCAACCCGAACGGCCTGCCGAAGTCAAGCGAGGCCTTTTTTGCCCCGAAAAAGCGCTTGAAGGGCATTTATGGGGCACTTTGAGGCATTTTTTCAAACCTTGAACGTTGCTCAACTGCGGGCTTGAGCAGGCCGTGTTGTATTTTTTACGGGGGTGTTGTGTAAAAAAATGAACAAGGCTAAGCTCCGGTCAAACCCATAACAGCAATAATACCGGGGTGCTTCATGTCTCGCCTGCCGTTAATCGGCATCACCGACTGCTCGCAACAGTCCGGTCTGCATGCTCATCACATCAGTGGCGATCAATCCGTCCGTAGCGCAGCCAGCAAGGCGCGCAGCCTGCCGACGAGACTCTCGTCAACAGTCGACGAAACGGCAGCGTCCGATATTCTGGACGTCGGACACAGCATCCGCTTTATGGCGTCCCCTTCCACTATAGAACTCTTTCCCTCTCAAAGCCCATGCCGCGCTCAGCGTCGTGCTGTCGATTCTGCACGTTTGCAAAGTGCACGGGAAATGCAACACCAGCGCAAAGGGCAGGTAAGCTCCTCTTTCATTGTCTATGCGCGGTGCCAGGCGTAAGCCGGTACTGCGCGAGCAAGCCCCCCTTAACGCGACGCCCCAAGCGTCAAAATTGCCTGACATCGCGTCAGGAGACTCAGCCCAGAGGCATTTATGAGTAACAACCTCGACCAGCTCACCGATTGGTTGAAAGACCGCAAGATCACAGAAGTCGAATGCATGATCGCTGACTTGACCGGGATCACCCGGGGCAAGATTTCGCCGACCAACAAGTTCATCGCCGAAAAAGGCATGCGGCTGCCGGAGAGCGTGCTGTTGCAGACCGTGACCGGCGACTACGTCGAAGACGACATCTATTACGAACTGCTCGACCCGGCCGACATCGACATGATCTGCCGCCCCGACCAGAACGCGGTGTACCTGGTGCCGTGGGCCATCGAGCCGACCGCGCAGGTGATCCACGACACCTACGACAAGCAAGGCAACCCGATCGAGCTGTCGCCGCGCAACGTGCTCAAGAAAGTCCTGAAGCTGTATGCCGACAAGGGCTGGCAGCCGATCGTGGCGCCGGAAATGGAGTTCTACCTGACCAAGCGCAGCGACGACCCCGACTATCCGTTGCAGCCGCCGATCGGCCGCTCGGGCCGTCCGGAAATCGGTCGTCAGTCGTTCTCCATTGAGGCGGCCAACGAATTCGACCCGCTGTTCGAAGACGTCTACGACTGGTGCGAACTGCAGGAGCTGGACCTCGACACGCTGATCCACGAGGACGGCACGGCGCAGATGGAAATCAACTTCCGTCACGGCGACGCCCTGTCGCTGGCCGACCAGATTCTGGTGTTCAAGCGCACCATGCGTGAAGCCGCGCTCAAGCACGACGTGGCCGCGACATTCATGGCCAAGCCGATGACCGGCGAGCCGGGCAGCGCCATGCACCTGCACCAGAGCATCATCGACATTCAGACCGGCAAGAACGTTTTCTCCAACGAAGACGGGACCATGAGCCAACTGTTCCTGCATCACATTGGTGGCCTGCAGAAACTGATCCCCGAGCTGTTGCCGCTATTCGCGCCGAACGTCAACTCGTTCCGCCGCTTCCTCCCGGACACCTCGGCACCGGTGAACGTCGAATGGGGCGAGGAGAACCGCACCGTCGGCCTGCGCGTACCGGATGCCGGCCCGCAGAACCGCCGCGTGGAAAACCGTCTGCCGGGCGCCGATGCCAACCCGTATCTGGCGATCGCCGCGAGCCTGCTCTGCGGCTACATCGGCATGGTCGAGGGCCTCAACCCGAGCGCGCCGGTGGTCGGTCGTGGTTACGAGCGCCGCAACCTGCGCCTGCCGCTGACCATCGAAGATGCGCTGGAGCGCATGGAGAACAGCAAGACCGTCGAAAAATATCTCGGCAAGACCTTCATCACCGGCTACGTCGCGGTCAAGCGGGCCGAGCATGAAAACTTCAAGCGCGTGATCAGTTCCTGGGAGCGTGAGTACCTGCTCTTCGCCGTCTGATACGCCAGGCGCGGCGGCCAGCCGTCGCGCCTTCACCGATAACAAGGAGAATTGGCATGACCAGCAACAACCCGCAAACCCGTGAGTGGCAAACGCTGAGCAGCGATCACCACCTGGCCCCGTTCAGTGATTTCAAGCAACTGAAAGAGAAGGGCCCGCGGATCATCACCAACGCCAAGGGCGTTTACCTGTGGGACAGCGAAGGCAACAAGATCCTCGACGGCATGGCTGGCCTGTGGTGCGTGGCGATCGGTTACGGCCGCGATGAACTGGCCGATGCCGCCGCCAAACAGATGCGCGAACTGCCGTACTACAACCTGTTCTTCCAGACCGCCCACCCGCCAGCGCTGGAACTCGCCAAGTCGATCGCCGACGTCGCGCCTGAAGGCATGAACCATGTGTTCTTCACCGGTTCCGGCTCCGAAGGCAACGACACCATGCTGCGTATGGTTCGCCACTACTGGGCGATCAAGGGCCAGCCGAACAAGAAAGTCATCATCAGCCGCAAGAACGGTTATCACGGTTCCACCGTGGCCGGCGCGAGCCTCGGCGGCATGACCTATATGCACGAGCAGGGCGACCTGCCGATTCCGGGCATCGTCCACATCGCGCAGCCGTACTGGTTCGCTGAAGGCGGCGACATGTCGCCGGAAGAGTTCGGCATCTGGGCGGCCAATCAGCTGGAAGAGAAGATTCTCGAAGTCGGCGTCGACAACGTCGGTGCCTTCATTGCCGAGCCGATCCAGGGTGCCGGTGGCGTGATCATTCCGCCCGATACCTACTGGCCGCGCATCAAGGAAATCCTTGCCAAGTACGACATCCTTTTCGTCGCCGATGAAGTGATCTGCGGTTTCGGCCGTACCGGTGAGTGGTTCGGTAGCGATTTCTACGACCTTGCGCCTGACATGATGACCATCGCCAAGGGCCTGACTTCCGGCTACATCCCGATGGGTGGGCTGATCGTGCGTGATTCGGTGGTGGCCGTGCTCAATGAAGGCGGCGATTTCAACCACGGTTTCACTTACTCCGGGCACCCGGTGGCAGCAGCGGTGGGCCTGGAAAACATCCGCATCCTGCGCGAAGAAAAAATTATCGAGAACGCCCATAACGAAACGGCACCGTATTTGCAGAAACGTCTGCGCGAGCTGAACGATCACCCATTGGTGGGTGAAGTTCGCGGCGTCGGTCTGCTGGGGGCGATCGAGCTCGTGCAGGACAAGGCCACGCGCAAGCGTTATGAAGGCAAGGGCGTCGGCATGATCTGCCGGCAGTTCTGCTTCGACAACGGCCTGATCATGCGCGCAGTCGGCGACACCATGATCATCGCGCCGCCGCTGGTGATCAGCAAAGCCGAGATCGATGAGCTGGTTACAAAAGCACGCAAGTGTCTGGACCTGACCCTCAATGCGCTGCAGGCCTAGGTGCTAGGCTTTGAGCGGGGGAGCTGCGGCGCACTCGCTCAAAGCTGTCAGAAAGGCTGGTCTTTTGTTGAAAGACCGCCTCGGATCTTGCCAGACTAGCCGCGGTTCCGGTTGTCCGGGTTCGGCCGCTGAACAAAGTGGTTCAAAAAAGAAAAATTTGGAGCATGACGCATGAAGGCATTAGGTAAAAAGCTAGCTGGCAAGACTCTGCTCGCGCTGTCCATGGCGGGCATGATGGCGGGTGCGGTGCACGCGGACGACAAGGTACTGCACGTCTACAACTGGTCCGACTACATCGCGCCGGACACCGTGGCCAACTTCGAGAAAGCCACCGGGATCAAAGTCGTCTACGACGTCTTCGACAGTAACGAAACCCTGGAAGCCAAGCTGCTGGCCGGCAAGTCCGGTTACGACATCGTGGTGCCTTCCAACAACTTCCTCGCCAAGCAGATCAAGGCCGGCGTCTACCAGGAGCTGGACAAGTCCAGACTGCCGAACTGGAAAAACCTCGACGAAGACCTGCTCAAGGCTGTTGGCGACGCCAGCGACCAGGGCAACAAGCACGCCTTCCCGTATATGTGGGGCTCGATCGGCATCGGCTACAACCCGGCCAAGGTCAAGGCTGCGCTGGGCATCGACAAGATCGATTCGTGGGACGTGGTATTCAAGCCGGAAAACATCGAGAAACTCAAAAGCTGCGGCGTGAGCTTCCTCGATGCACCGACCGAAATGATTCCGGCGGCATTGCACTACCTGGGCAAGCCGACCAACAGCAAGGACAAGGCTGACCTCAAAGCCGCCGAAGACCTGTTCCTGAAGATCCGTCCTTCGGTTGCCTACTTCCACTCGTCCAAGTACATCTCGGACCTGGCCAACGGCAACATCTGCGTCGCCGTCGGTTACTCGGGTGACCTGGAGCAATCCAAGACCCGCGCTCAGGAAGCCGGTGACAAGGTCAAACTGGCCTACACCATTCCGAAAGAAGGCGCTGGTACTTTCTACGACATGGTCGCCATTCCCAAGGATGCCGAAAACGTCGAAGCCGCCTACAAGTTCATGAACTACCTGCTGGAGCCGCAAGTGATGGCCGGCATCACCAACGCCGTGCGTTTCCCGAACGGCAACAAGGCCGCGACGCGTCTGGTGGACAAGGACATCACCAGCGACCCGAGCATCTATCCGTCGGCTGAAGTGAAGAAGCAGCTCTATGCGATCAGCGATCTGGACGCCGCGACACTGCGTCTGATCACTCGCAGCTGGACCAAGATCAAATCGGGCAAATAAGCCGGTTTGTCGCCACAACCACTGGCCGTCGTCGCCGCGACGGCGGCCAGCGGATAATTAAATGACAGAAAGTTTTGCTGGATCGGTTTTTCGAAGGTAAGTTGCGCGCCGGTTTTGTTGTCGGGCAGCCATGGCTGTCATGCAGCGCGGGGGCAACTTGGGCCCAATCAATCTAGAGGACCTCCACTTGCCTGTATTTTCTTCTTTGCGCAAAGCCCTGCTGGCCGCTGCCGGCCTGACCATCGCTGTCGGAGCCCACGCCGCCGGTACGGTGCATATTTATAACTGGTCCGATTACATCGGCGAATCGACCCTGGCCGACTTCGAGAAAGAGACCGGAATCAAACCGGTCTACGACGTTTTCGATTCCAACGAAACCCTGGAAGGCAAGCTGCTCGCCGGGCGCACCGGTTACGACGTGGTCGTGCCGTCGAACCACTTCCTTGGCAAGCAGATCAAGGCGGGCGCGTTCCAGAAGCTCGACAAGACCCAGTTGCCGAATTATTCCAACCTCGACCCGGCGCTGCTCAAGCGTCTGGAGCAGAACGATCCGGGCAACCTCTACGCCGTACCGTATCTGTGGGGCACCAACGGCATTGGCTACAACGTCGACAAGGTCAAAGCCGTGCTCGGCATCGACAGGATCGACTCCTGGGCCGTGCTGTTCGAACCGGAAAACATCAAGAAACTGCACAGCTGTGGCGTCGCGTTCCTCGATTCGGCAGATGAAATGATGCCGACCATGCTCAATTACCTGGGCCTGAACGCCAACAGCACCAATACCAAGGACTACGAAAAAGCCACCGCCAAGCTGCTCGCGGTGCGTCCTTATGTGACCTATTTCCACTCCTCGAAGTACATCGGCGACCTGGCCAACGGCGACATCTGCGTGGCGATCGGTTTCTCCGGCGACATCTTCCAGGCGAAGAACCGTGCCGAGGAAGCCAAGAAGGGCGTCAACATCGCCTACTCGATTCCGAAAGAGGGCGGCGCGCTGTGGTTCGACATGCTGGCGATCCCCAAGGATTCGTCCAACGTCAAGGAAGCCCACGCCTTCATCAATTATTTGCTGAAACCTGAGGTGATTGCCCAGGTCAGTGATTACGTCGGTTACGCCAACCCCAATCCGGGTTCGGACAAGCTGATGGAACAATCCATTCGCACCGATGAAGCGGTTTACCCACCGCAAGCAGTCCTCGACAAGACCTACGTGTCGACCGAGTTGCCAGCCAATATTCAGCGTTTGATGACCCGCAGCTGGACCAAGGTCAAGTCGGGCAAATAACGCACAAACTATCCAGGGTTCGTCTTGCGTGGCGAACTGCTGCTTCTGTTGGGAGTTTCGTAAATGGCAGTTGCCTCCGGCGCCTACAAGAAAGCCCTCGAGGGCGACCAGACACCGAAACAGGTGCTGGTCAAAATCGACCGGGTCACGAAGAAGTTCGACGAGACGATTGCCGTGGACGACGTGTCCCTGGAAATCAAGAAGGGTGAGATCTTCGCCCTGCTCGGCGGTTCGGGATCGGGCAAATCCACCTTGCTGAGGATGCTGGCAGGCTTCGAACGGCCCACGGAAGGGCGGATTTTCCTCGACGGCGTCGACATCACCGACATGCCGCCGTACGACCGTCCGATCAACATGATGTTCCAGTCCTACGCCCTGTTCCCGCACATGACCGTGGCGCAGAACATCGCCTTCGGCCTGCAGCAGGACAAGATTCCCAAGGCCGAGATCGACGCACGTGTGGCCGAGATGCTCAAGCTGGTGCAGATGAGCCAGTACGCCAAGCGCAAGCCGCATCAACTGTCCGGCGGTCAGCGTCAGCGCGTGGCCCTGGCCCGTTCGCTGGCCAAACGGCCGAAGCTGCTGCTGCTCGACGAGCCGATGGGCGCGCTGGACAAGAAACTGCGCTCGCAGATGCAGCTGGAACTGGTGGAAATCATCGAGCGCGTCGGCGTGACCTGCGTGATGGTGACCCACGACCAGGAAGAGGCCATGACCATGGCCGAGCGCATCGCGATCATGCACCTGGGCTGGATCGCGCAGATCGGCAGCCCGATCGACATCTACGAAACCCCGACCAGCCGTCTGGTCTGTGAATTCATCGGTAACGTCAACATCTTCGAAGGCGAAGTGATCGACGACGCCGAAGGCCACGCGACCATCACTTGCAAGGACCTCGACCGGCAGATCTACGTCGGCCACGGTATCAGCACCTCGGTGCAGGACAAGTCGGTTACCTACGCGATTCGCCCGGAGAAGCTGCTGGTCACCGCGGACATGCCGACCTGCGAATACAACTGGTCGAGCGGCAAGGTCCACGACATCGCCTATCTGGGCGGGCACTCGGTGTTCTACGTCGAATTGCCAAGCGGCAAACTGGTGCAGTCGTTTGTCGCCAACGCCGAACGTCGCGGCGCACGTCCGACCTGGGGCGATCAGGTCTACGTGTGGTGGGAAGACGACAGTGGCGTGGTACTTCGCTCATGAACATGCGCAAATTCAAACGCCGCATCAACCGAATCATCCCCAATGGCCGGCAGCTGGTCATCGGGGTGCCGTTCATCTGGCTGTTCCTGTTCTTCATGCTGCCGTTCTTCATCGTTCTGAAGATCAGCTTCGCCGAAGCCGACGTGGCGATCCCGCCGTACACCGAGATCTACACCTACGCCGAGCAGAAGCTGCAACTGCTGCTGAACCTGGGCAACTACGCGATGCTCGGCGACGACGAGCTGTACATCGCCGCCTACCTCGGCTCGCTGAAAATGGCCTTCATCAGCACTGTGCTCTGCCTGCTGATCGGTTATCCGATGGCCTACGCCATCGCCAGCGCGCGCAAAGAGCTGCAAACGGTGCTGGTGCTGCTGATCATGATGCCGACCTGGACCGCGATCCTGATCCGCGTCTACGCGTGGATGGGTATTCTGAGCAATAACGGCCTACTCAACGGCTTCCTGATGAGCATGGGCCTGATCGACGAGCCGCTGCAGATCCTCAACACCAACCTCGCCGTGTACATCGGTGTGGTCTATTCGTATCTGCCGTTCATGATCCTGCCGCTGTACGCCAACTTGGTCAAACATGACCAGAGTCTGCTGGAAGCCGCGTCTGACCTGGGTTCGAGCACCTTCAACAGCTTCTGGAAGATCACCATTCCGCTGTCCAAGAACGGCATCATCGCTGGCTGCATGCTGGTGTTCATTCCAGTGGTCGGCGAATTCGTGATTCCAGAACTGCTCGGCGGTCCGGAAACCCTGATGATCGGCAAGGTGTTGTGGCAAGAATTCTTCAACAACCGTGACTGGCCGGTGGCGTCCGCGCTGGCGGTGGTGATGCTGGCGATCCTGATTGTGCCGATCATCCTGTTCAACCGCAGTCAGGCCAAGGAAATGGAGGGTAAAGAATGAAGCGCTTCCGTTTCTCCAGCCTGATGCTGGTACTGGGTCTGATCTTCATCTATCTGCCGATGCTGATCCTGGTGATCTACTCGTTCAACGCCTCGAAACTGGTAACGGTGTGGGGCGGCTGGTCGATCAAGTGGTACGTCGGCCTGCTGGACAACTCGCAATTGATGGGCTCGGTGCTGCGCTCGCTGGAAATCGCCTGCTACACGGCGGTTGCTGCGGTGGCGCTGGGTACACTGGCGGCGTTCGTGCTGACGCGCATCACTCACTTCAAGGGTCGCACGCTGTTCGGCGGCCTGGTGACTGCGCCACTGGTCATGCCGGAAGTGATCACCGGTCTGTCGCTGTTGCTGCTGTTCGTGGCGATGGCGCAGATGATCGGCTGGCCGCAGGAACGCGGCATCGTCACCATCTGGATTGCGCACACCACGTTCTGCGCGGCGTATGTGGCAGTGGTGGTGTCGGCGCGTCTGCGTGAGCTGGACCTGTCGATCGAAGAAGCGGCGATGGATTTGGGTGCACGGCCGTGGAAGGTGTTCTTCCTGATCACCATCCCGATGATCGCGCCATCACTGGCGGCAGGCGGCATGATGTCGTTCGCGCTGTCGCTGGATGACCTGGTGCTGGCGAGCTTCGTTTCCGGCCCGGGTTCGACGACCCTGCCGATGGAAGTGTTCTCGGCGGTGCGGCTCGGTGTGAAGCCGGAGATCAACGCGGTGGCCAGCCTGATTCTGCTGGCGGTGTCGCTGGTGACCTTCCTCGTCTGGTTCTTCAGCCGCCGCGCCGAAGAAGCACGCAAGAAAGCCATCCAGCAAGCCATCGAAGAAAGCGCCGCCGATTCGTGGAAGCAACCGGACGCGCGTCGCGCGCCTGCGCCACAGGCTGTGTGAGCCGAAGGGTTGGTCTCATTTCCGAGGCCAACCCAAATCCAGACTGTAGGAGTGAGCCTGCTCGCGATAGCGGTGTGTCAGCCAGGCATTATTCGGCTGAGACTCCGCTATCGCGAGCAG
>NZ_QETJ01000162.1:0-10624 GCF_003105095.1 Pseudomonas sp. NDM
GTCCTCTTCGCGAGCAGGCTCGCTCCCACAATTGGAATGCGTTTCCCTGTGGGAGCGAGCCTGCTCGCGAAGAGGCCAGTTCGGCCGTCAAACCTTTCCGACAGGCAACAAAAAGCCCACCAATAAGGTGGGCTTGATGTATTCAGCCGATGATCAGAACAGCTTCATCTTCGGCGCTTCTTCTTTCAGCGGTTCGTTCTGCGCGGTCTGCGCATTCCAGCCACCGCCCAAGGCCTTGTACAGGTTGACCGCACTGGTCAACTGCGCGAGGCGGTCGGTGATCAGTGCCTGTTGCGCGCTGAACAACTGACGCTGGGCATCGAGGAAGGTCAGGTTGCTGTCGACGCCGATGCGGTAGCGACGTTCGGCCAGGCGGTAGTAATCCTGGTTGGCCTGGACGAAGTCACGCTGCGCTTGCAACTGCTCGGTGTAGGTCTGGCGGGCAGCGAGGCCGTCGGCGACTTCCTGGAAAGCTGTCTGAATCGACTTCTCGTAATTCGCCACGCCAATGTCCTTCTGGATCTTGGCGTAGTCGAGGCTGGCGCGCAGGCTGCCGGCGTTGAAGATCGGCAGGTTGATCTGCGGCTGGAACAGCCACGTCCCCGAGCCACCCTTGAACAGGCCGGACAGATCCGGACTCAGGCTACCCGCGTTGGCGGTCAGGCTGATGCTCGGGAAAAACGCTGCACGGGCCGCGCCGATGTTGGCGTTGGCCGCCTTCAGGTTGTACTCGGCCTGCAGAATGTCCGGACGACGTTGCAGCAGATCCGAAGGCAGACCGGCCGGCACGTCGCTGAGCAGGTCGTCGGCCAGCGGTTTGGCCGCTTGCAGATTGGCCGGAATACCGGTGCCGAGCAGCAGGGTCAGGCTGTTTTCGTCCTGCGCGACCTGGCGGGTGTAACGCGCCAATTGTGCCCGGGCGTTTTCCACGGAAGTGCGCGACTGCGCCAGATCCAGCGCCGAAGCCACACCGACTTCGTTGCTGCGGCTGGTCAGCTTGTAGCTTTCTTCGAAGGCACCGAGGGTGTCCTGAGTCAGCTTGAGCAGTTCCTTGTCCGCCTGCCAGGTCAGGTAAGCATTGGCGACGTTGGCCACCAGACTGATCTGTGTACTGCGACGTGCTTCTTCAGTGGCGAAGTATTGTTGCAGCGCTTGCTCGCTCAGGCTGCGCACTCGACCGAACAGGTCGAGTTCGTAGGCGCTGACCCCGACCGTGGCCGAGTAGGAGCTGCTGATAGTCGACTCGCCGGTCTGCGAGGCACGGGCCGGCAGACGCTGGCGGCTGCCGGCGGCAGTGGCCGACACCGCCGGGAACAGGTCGGCGCGCTGGATGCGGTACTGCGCCGCGTAAGCGTCGATGTTCAGCGCCGCGACACGCAGGTCGCGGTTGTTTTCCAGGGCGACCTGGATCAGCTGTTGCAGGGCAGGGTCATGGAAAAACTGCTTCCAGCCCTGTTCGGCCGCGGCTTGCGCCGGAGCCTGGGCCGGCGAATACGCCGGCCCCTGCGGGTACTGGCCTGCGACCGGAGCCTCAGGCTGCTGATAGTCAGGTATCAGCGAGCAACCGCTCAGCACGAAGGCGGCGACTGCGATGGAGAGTAGCGACTTGCTCATTGGCCAGCCTCTTTAGGAGTTTCAGTAGTCTCATCCGCGTCGGTCTTTTTGCGCTGACCGATCGACGACACAGTAACGAAGAACAGTGGGACCCAGAAGATCGCCAGGATCGTGGCCGTGAGCATACCGCCAATCACGCCGGTACCGATCGCATGTTGACTGCCTGAACCTGCGCCGGTGGAAATCGCCAGCGGTACCACGCCGAGGACGAAGGCCAGCGAGGTCATGATGATCGGGCGCAGACGCATGCGGCAGGCTTCGACTGCCGCTTCACGCAGGGTGCGTCCCTGTTCATGCAGTTCCTTGGCGAATTCGACGATCAGAATGGCGTTTTTAGCCGCCAGACCGATGGTCGTCAACAGGCCTACCTGGAAGTACACGTCGTTGGACAGACCGCGCAGACTGGTCGCCATCAGTGCACCGATGATCCCCAGCGGTACCACGAGCATGACCGCGATCGGAATCGACCAGCTTTCATACAGCGCCGCCAGACACAGGAACACCATCAGCAGCGACAGGGCGTACAGCGCTGGCGCTTGCGAGCCGGACAGACGTTCCTCGTAGGACAGACCGGTCCACGAGATACCGACACCGGACGGCAGCTTCTTGGCAATCGCTTCGACTTCGGCCATCGCTTCACCGGTGGAGTAGCCCGGCGCCGGAGCCCCGAGGACCTCGACCGCTTCCACACCGTTGTAGCGCGCCAGTTTCGGCGAACCGTAGACCCACTCGCCCTTGGCGAATGCCGAGAACGGAACCATGGTGCCTTCGGCGTTGCGCACGTACCACTTCTTCAGGTCTTCCGGGCTCATGCGCGAGTCCGGTTGGCCCTGCACGTAGACTTTCTTCACCCGACCACGGTCGATGAAGTCGTTGACGTAGCTACTGCCCAGCGCGATCGACAGGGTGTTGTTGATGTCGCTGATGGTGATGCCGAGGGCACTGGCCTTCTCGTCATCGATTTCCAGCTGGAACTGCGGCTCATCGTTCAGGCCGTTCGGACGCACCTGGGTCAGCACCTTGCTTTGCGCCGCCATGCCGAGGAACTGGTTACGCGCTTCCATCAGTTTTTCGTGACCGATACCGGCACGGTCCTGCAGGAACACGTCGAAACCGGTGGCGTTACCCAATTCCAGAACCGCTGGCGGGGCGAAGGCAAACACCATCGCGTCGCGGAAGCTGAAGAAGTGTTGCTGGGCACGCGCAGCGAGGTTGAACACGCTGTTGTCGGCGTTACGTTCGCCCCACGGCTTGAGCATGATGAACGCCATACCCGAGCTCTGCCCACGGCCAGCGAAGTTGAAGCCGGTCACGGTGAACACCGAAGCCACCGCGTCCGCCTCACCGCCGTCCTTGTTGGGACGCAGCAGGTACTCACGCATTTCGTCCACGACCACTTGTGTGCGCTGGGCACTGGAACCGGCCGGGGTCTGCACCTGAGCGAACAGAACGCCCTGGTCTTCTTCCGGCAGGAACGCGGTCGGGATGCGGGTGAACAGCCAGATCATGCCGACCACGATCAGCAGATAGGCCAGCAGATACGGCGCCTTGCGGGTCAGCATGTTGCCGACGCCGCGCTCGTAGCTGCGCACGCCACGGTCGAAGTTGCGGTTGAACCAGCCGAAGAAACCTTTCTTCGGGGTACCGTGCTCGCCTTTCGGAATCGGCTTGAGCATGGTCGCGCACAGCGCCGGGGTGAAGATCAGGGCAACCAGTACCGACAGGGCCATGGCTGACACGATGGTGATCGAGAACTGCTTGTAGATCACACCGGTGGAGCCGCTGAAGAATGCCATCGGCAGCAGTACCGCCGAGAGCACGAGGGCGATACCCACCAGCGCGCCCTGGATCTGGCCCATGGACTTCTTCGTCGCTTCCTTCGGTGACAAGCCTTCTTCGCTCATAACCCGCTCGACGTTTTCCACCACGACGATGGCGTCGTCCACCAGCAGACCGATGGCCAGCACCATGCCGAACATGGTCAGGGTGTTGATGCTGAAACCGGCAGCGGCGAGGATGCCGAACGTACCGAGCAGTACCACTGGCACGGTCATCGTGGTGATGACGGTGGCGCGGAAGTTCTGCAGGAACAGGAACATCACCAGGAACACCAGCGCGATCGCTTCGACCAGCGTGTGCACCACGCCTTTGATCGACTCGGTCACCACCGGGGTGGTGTCGTACGGGAACACCACTTCCATGCCTTGCGGGAAGAACGGCTTGAGGCTGTCGATGGTGTTGCGCAGTGCTTTGGCGGTGTCGAGGGCGTTGGCGCCGTTGGCCAGTTTCACCGCGAGACCGGACGCCGGGCTGCCGTTGAACTGGGCGCTGATCGCGTAGTTCTCACCGCCAAGGCCGACTTCAGCGACGTCTTTGAGGCGAACCTGCGAGCCGTCCTTGTTGACCTTGAGGAGGATTTCCTTGAACTGCTCGGCGGTCTGCAGACGGGTCTTGCCGATGATCGTCGCGTTCAGTTGCTGGCCCTGCACGGCAGGCAAGCCACCGAGCTGACCGGACGAAACCTGAACGTTCTGCGCGGCAATGGCGTTTTTCACGTCGACCGGGGTCAGGTTGAAGTTGTTCAACTTGGCCGGGTCGAGCCAGATACGCATCGCGTACTGCGCACCGAAGACCTGGAAGTCACCGACACCGGCAGTTCGCGAGATCGGGTCCTGCATGTTCGACACGATGTAGTTGGACAGGTCGTCCTTGGTCATGCTGCCGTCACGCGACACCACGCCGATCACCAGCAGGAAGTTCTTCACTGCCTTGGTCACGCGGATACCCTGTTGCTGCACTTCCTGCGGCAGCAGCGGGGTGGCCAGGTTCAGCTTGTTCTGGACCTGAACCTGCGCGGTGTCGGAGTTGGTGCCTTGCTCGAAGGTCGCGGTGATGGTCATGCTGCCGTCGGAGTTACTTTCCGACGACACATAACGCAGGTTGTCGATACCGTTGAGCTGTTGCTCGATGACCTGGACCACCGTGTCCTGCACGGTTTGTGCGGACGCGCCTGGGTAGGTCACCTGGATCGCAATGGCCGGTGGCGCAATGCTCGGGTATTGGTTGATCGGCAATTTCAGGATCGAAAGTGCCCCGACCAGCATGATCACCAGGGCGATCACCCAGGCGAAAATCGGACGGTCGATGAAGAATTTTGACATGGGTTACTCCCCTTTGCCGCCGGCGGCTTTGTCAGCTGCCTGTGCGGGGGCCGGGTTCTTGGTGCCGACGTTCGTCGCCTCGGTCGCTTTGACCTCGACGCCCGGTTTGACGTACTGCAGCCCTTCGGTGATCAGACGATCGCCGGCTTTCAGGCCGTCTTCGATCAGCCACTGGCTGCCGACGGTGCGGCTGGCCTTGAGCTGACGCAGTTCGACCTTGTTGTCAGCGCCGACCACCAGTGCCGTCGGGGTGCCTTTGAGGTCGCGGGTCACGCCTTGCTGCGGCGCGAGAATCGCTGCGCTGTTGACGCCGGCCTGCAGCTGGGCGTGAACGAACATGCCTGGCAGCAGGGTGTGATCCGGGTTCGGGAACACCGCGCGCAGGGTCACCGAGCCAGTGGTCTGGTCAACCGAGACTTCGGAGAATTCCAGCTTGCCGTCGAGCTTGTACTGGCTGCCGTCTTCCAGGGTCAGCTTGACTGCCGCGGCGTTGTCGCCGGCCTTCTGCAGACGGCCGCTTTCCAGTTCGCGGCGCAGCTCCAGCAGTTCCACCGACGACTGGGTGACGTCGACGTAGATCGGATCGAGCTGTTGAATCACCGCCATCGCGTCGGCCTGACCATTGCTGACCAGTGCGCCTTCGGTCACCGAAGAACGGCCAATGCGGCCGGAGATCGGCGCATAGACCTTGGTGTAACGCACGTTGATCTGCGCGCTCTGAAGGGACGCTTCCGATTGCAAGCGGTTGGCCAGCGCAGTGTCGTATTCCTGACGGCTGACGGCCTGCTCATCGACCAGTTGCTTGTAGCGGTCGGAGATCGACTTGGTCGAACGCAGCTCGGCTTCGGCGCTTTTCAGCGTCGCTTCATACACCGACGGATCGATCTGATACAGCTGCTGGCCGGCCTTGACGTCGGCGCCTTCCTTGAACAGACGCTTGAGAATGATGCCGTTGACCTGCGGCCGGACTTCGGCGATGCGGAACGCACTGGTGCGGCCCGGCAGCTCGGAGGTGAGGGTAAAGGCTTGTGGTTGCAGAGTGACGACGCCGACCTGAGGGGGCGGAGCGGCAGGGGCCGCTTCTTCCTTTTTACATCCGCTGAGCAGCGATGCCAGGGCGACGGCAGTGACCAGAGCGGTAACAGCTGGCTTGAATTGCATGAAGATCCTCGGGTCAGGCGCGCAAGAAGCGCACAAGAAGTGTGAAAGAGTAAAAATCGGGCACCGGGTGGATAAGTAGCTTGCTAAGTAATATACTTACGTTCATGGTTGTTTGTAAACACCTGCGCCGCGTATCCACCCTGTTACAAAAGTCGTCGCAAGGTTTGAAATTGTAGGCCGGGGAGTCGATTCACGAGAGATCGCCCCCTCTTTATTCAGCGGATATTCAGCCATCCCTGAAACATCCTGTTTGAGGTTTTACTGCCATGGTCCGTCGTACCAAAGAGGAAGCTCAGGAAACCCGCAGCCAGATTCTGGAAGCGGCCGAGAAAGCCTTCTATGAAAGGGGGGTTGCCCGCACCACCCTGGCGGACATCGCGACCCTCGCCGGCGTGACGCGTGGCGCCATCTACTGGCATTTCAGCAACAAGGCCGATCTGGTCCAGGCCATGCTCGACAGCCTGCACGAACCGCTGGATGAACTGGCCAAGGCCAGTGAAAGCGAAGACGAGCCAGACCCGCTGGGCTGCATGCGGCAGTTGCTGATTCATTTGTTTCATCAAGTTGCACTGGACCCGAAAACCCGGCGCATCAACGAAATTCTGTTTCATAAGTGCGAGTTCACCGATGAAATGTGCGATCTGCGCCAGCAGCGCCGGACGGCCAGTCTCGATTGCAACCTGCGCATCGGCCTGACCCTGCGTAATGCGGTGAATCGCGGCCAGTTGCCGGAAGATCTCGACACTGCCCGCGCGGCCATCAGCATTCATGCCTACATCGACGGCCTGCTGTACGGCTGGCTGCTGGCCCCGGACAGCTTCGAATTGCACGCCGAGGCTGAACGCTGGGTCGACACCGGGCTGGACATGCTGCGCCTGAGCCCGAGCCTGCGCAAATGAAACAAAATGCGCAATTGCCCGGGGAGATGTCAATCAGCCGCCATGGCTGATGATCGCGGCGGGGAGTTTAAACGCAGCGAGCCATGCATTTTGTAGGGAAATTGTGTAGCTCTTGTGAAACCGTGTTTCGCCGCTTTCCCCTCACCCTAGCCCTCTCCCAGAGGGAGAGGGGACCGACCGGGCTGCTCTTACAAGATACGCCGACCTGGAATATCTCCGCCGAACTCAGGTTCTGAAAGCTCTGCAAATCGGCTCCCTCTCCCTCGGGAGAGGGCTGGGGTGAGGGGCTACGCGTCGTGCCACGCAACAAATCTGAAGCCGAACAACAAAAAGCCCCTGACTCTCACGAGTCAGGGGCTTCTTCATTTCTGCGCTACCGCTTGGTTACAGCGTCGGATAGTCGATGTAACCCACCGGACCCTTGCCATAGAAAGTTTCCGGATGCGGCTCGTTCAACGGTGCATCAGCCTGCAAACGGGCGGGCAGATCCGGGTTGGCAATGAACGGCACGCCGAACGCCACCGCGTCAGCCTTACCGCTGGCCAGCCACTCGTTGGCGCTGTCCTTGGTGAATTTTTCGTTGGCGATGTACGGGCCACCGAAAGCTTCTTTCAGTTGCGGGCCGAGGCTGTCGGCGCCTTCTTTTTCCCGTGAGCAGATGAACGCGATGCCGCGCTTGCCCAGTTCACGAGCGACATAGGTGAAGGTCTCCGCGAGGTTGTCATCACCCATGTCGTGGGAGTCGGCACGCGGTGCCAAGTGCACACCCACGCGGCCGGCGCCCCAGACGTCGATCGCGGCATCGGTTACTTCCAGCAAGAGGCGCGCACGGTTTTCCAGCGAGCCACCGTATTGATCGGTGCGCTGGTTGGTGCTGCTTTGCAGGAACTGGTCGAGCAGGTAACCGTTGGCGCCATGGATTTCCACGCCGTCGAAACCGGCGGCTTTGGCGTTTTCGGCACCGGTGCGGTAGGCGTCGACGATGTCGGCGATTTCAGCGGTTTCCAGGGCGCGCGGGGTTGGGTAGTCGGCCAGTGGGCGCACCAGGCTGACGTGGCCCTTTGGCTGGATGGCGCTTGGTGCCACCGGCGCTTCACCGTTCAAGTACGAAGGGTGAGAGATGCGGCCAACGTGCCACAGTTGCAGGAAGATCTTGCCGCCGGCAGCGTGAATCGCCTTGGTCACATTGGCCCAGCCACGCACTTGATCGTTGGACCAGATGCCCGGGGTGTCCGGGTAGCCGACGCCCATCGGCGTTACCGAAGTGGCTTCGCTGAGGATCAGGCCGGCGGAGGCGCGCTGCACGTAGTATTCGGCCATCAGCGCGTTCGGCACACGACCTTCGTCGGCGCGGCAGCGGGTCAGCGGGGCCATGATGATGCGGTTGTTCAGCTCGATGTCGCCGAGTTTGATCGGGTCGAAAATAGTCGCCATGTCTAAAAGCCTCTCTTGATAAGGAAGTTGATCAGTGGGAAGCAGCGGCCAGCTCGGCATTGCCGTTCTGGCGGAAAGTAATCAGGGTCACCAGCAGGGCCAGTACGGCGAGTGCGGCGGCGGCCAGTGGCACGCTGGTCAGGCCGTAGCCGTGGGCGATGACGCTGCCGCCGACCCAGGCGCCGAGGGCGTTGCCGACGTTGAAGGCGCCGATGTTCAGGGTCGAGACCAGATTTGGCGCAGCCTTGCCGAAGGTCACCACATTGACTTGCAGCGCCGGCACAGCGGCGAAACAGACGGTGGCCCAGAGGAAAAGGGTGATCTCGGTCGGGATCAGCGCAACGCTGGTCCAGCTCAGCACCGTGGAAACCACGGCCATGCTGATGAACACGCCGATCAGCGTGGCGGCCATGCCTTTGTCGGCGAGTTTGCCGCCGATGATGTTGCCGACGGTCAGGCCCAGACCGATGAGCATCAGCGTCCAGGTCACGCCACGCGGCGACACGCCGGTAACTTCGCCGAGCAGTGGGGCGACATAGGTGAACAGGGTGAACACCGAGGCGGCGAACAGTGCGGTCATGCTCAGCGACAGCCAGATGCCGGCGCCCTTGAGCGCGGCGAGTTCAGCGCGCATGTCGAGTTTCTCTTCATCACGCTTGGCCGGCAGGAAGCGGATCAGGCCGATCAGCGCGATCACCCCGATGACGGTCACCGCCCAGAAGGTCGAACGCCAGCCGGCTTCCTGACCCAATGCGGTGCCCAGCGGCACGCCCAACACGTTGGCCAGGGTCAGACCGGTGAACATCAACGCCACCGCCGAGGCACGTTTGTTCGGCGCGACCAGACCGGCGGCCACCACTGAACCGATGCCGAAGAACGCACCGTGACACAGCGCCGTGACCACCCGGGCAAACATCAGCACGTTGTAGTCGCTGGCAATGGCGCAGAGCAGGTTGCCGACAATAAAGATGCCCATCAACGCCACCAGCGCGGCCTTGCGCGGCAGCTTCGCGGTGGCCAGCGCCATGAACGGTGCACCGATCGCCACGCCCAGGGCGTAACCGGTGACCAGCCAGCCGGCACCGGGAATCGACACGCCGAGGTCCGCCGCCACGTCGGGCAGCAGGCCCATGATGACGAACTCGGTGGTGCCGATGGCGAAGGCGCTCAGGGCGAGGATGAGGAGCGAAAGGGGCATGCAGGTTTCCTTGTCGGCTGGCTGACGTTAAGGGTCAGAGCTCTTTACTGAGGGTGCTGAGAAACGCCTGGATGACGTCCTCGTTACGTTTGAAAAAATGCCACTGCCCGGCCTTTTGGCTGCTGATCAGCCCGGCCCGTTGCAGGGTCGCCAGGTGTGCCGACACAGTCGATTGCGACAGGCCGCAACGCTGATCGATCTGCCCGGCGCAAATCCCGTATTCGTGGTTGTGCAACTGCTCGGGGAATTCGTTTTTCGGGTCTTTCAGCCAGTTGAGGATGTCTCGCCGTACTGGGTGCGCCAGGGCTTTTATTATTTCGTCGAGGTCGAGGTTCATGGCGTGGGCTCGTGGGGGCAGTGGCGATATATCGCGATGGAGCGAACTTTAAATCGTTGGATCGCGATATACCAATATGAAAACGGTCTGAGCATCTTGTAAATCGCTATATCGGGTTATAACGATACAAGGGTGCTGAATGTTCGAACCCAGTGCTAAGCTGCGCCCATGAACTATCTCGCGCATTTGCATCTCGGCGGCCAGCGCCCCGGTCAGTTACTCGGCAGCCTGTATGGCGACTTCGTCAAAGGTCGCCTGCAGGGCCAGTTCGACCCGGAGGTTGAAGCGGCGATTGCGCTGCATCGGCGGATCGACGTGTTCACTGATCGCCATCCGCTGGTGGACATTGCCTTGGGGCGGTTTACCGAAACGCGGCGGCGCTACGCCGGGATCGTCCTCGATGTGTTTTTCGATCACTGCCTGGCGCGGGACTGGCGTTTGTATGCCGATCAACCGCTGGAACAGTTCACCGCAGACGTCTATCGGGTGCTTTCCCGCGAACGCCAATTGCCGGAACGGCTGGCGAAGATCGCGCCACACATGGTTGCCAATGACTGGCTGGGTTCGTATCGCGAATTTGCCGTGCTGGAGCAGGTCCTGCGCGGGATCTCGCGGCGGTTGACGAGGCCTGAAGAGTTGGCGGGAGCGATGCAGGAGTTGCGACGATTGTATGAGCCGCTCAGCGAAGACTTCAGCCTGTTCTACCCGCAGCTGCAGGATTTTGCCCGGCACGCCAAACCACCGAAAATCTAATGTAGGAGTGAGCCTGCTCGCGATAGCGGTCTGTCAGTTCATGCAAATGTGACTGACAGACCGCCAT
>NZ_QETJ01000163.1:0-10452 GCF_003105095.1 Pseudomonas sp. NDM
GATAGCGGTCTGTCAGTGACCAGAATTGCAGACTGACACTCCGCTATCGCGAGCAGGCTCACTCCTACAATGGAGATCTGTTCCTACAGAAATTTCTGAACAATCCTGTCCCACATCAAGCACTTCGGAACCAGAATCGCGTGCCATACTCCAAGGCACTCCGATTCAGACAGATGAAGCCGCACATGCCCAAAGGATTGATTCGCGCGATTGGCGCACTGCTGACAGCCCTGGCCCTCTACAGCCTGCTGGGGTTTCTGATCCTGCCGGGCATTGCCTTGCGTGTGGCCAACCAGCAACTGGCCAGCTACGCGACGCTGCCAGCGCATTTGCAGCGTATCGAACTCAACCCGTTCAGCCTTGAGGTCACCCTGTGGGGCCTGGTCATCGGCGAGCCGGGCAAGGAACAGGTCGGCTTTGATCGTCTCTACGCCAACCTGCAAATCGACAGCCTGTGGACCAAAGCGCTGCACCTGTCGGACATCGAACTGGACAAACCCAAGAGCGAAATCCTCTTCGCCAAGGACGGCAAGCTCAACCTGCTGGGCCTGTTCAACGTGCCGCCGAGTGAGCCGACACCCGCCGATCCCGACGCCAAGCCATTTCCGCTGCGCATCGACAACATCAAACTGGCCGGCGGCGTCGTGCATTTCGAGGACGCACGCCCCAGCGAGCCGATCGAATTCCTCTACGACGACCTCAGTTTCGAGCTGAAAAACCTCAGCACCCTGCCCGAAGACAGCGCCGACATGACCCTTATCGCGATCGGCCCCGCTGGCGGGCGGATCGACTGGACGGGCAACTTCAGCCTGATCCCGTTCACCTCCGAAGGCACCCTGAAAGTCACCGATGGCCAGATGAAATCCTTCTGGCCCTACGTCCGCGACGCCGTGCCGCTGGTACTGGAAAACGGCGTAGTCAGCCTCAGCACCGACTACAAACTCAACCTGTCGAAACAAACCGAACTGCTGCTGAACAACGTCGCGGTGAGCATCGCGCCGTTCGCCATCAAGGCCCCGGATGGACGCCCACTGGCCAGGCTCGAACGTCTCGACGTCAGCGAAACCTCGCTGGACCTGGCCAAGCAGCAAGTGGTGGTCGGCAAGATCCGCAGCAACAAGCTGGAAACCTGGGCGGCGCTGGAAGCCGATGGCCAACTGGACTGGCAGAAACTGTTCGCCAGCCAACCGTCGAAACCGGCTGCCAAAGCCGCTGCCGAACCGGCCGATGCACCAGCGGCCGCCGACTCGCCGAAGGCTGAACCGACTGCACCGAGCAAGCCATGGCAGGTGCTGGTCAAGGATGTGCAACTGCGCAACTACACGGTCCATCTCGCCGACCGCTCGGCACAGCCGGCGGTGGCGCTGGACATCACCCCGCTGAACGTCGACCTGCAGGATTTCGACAGCCTCAACGGCTCGCCTTTCAAGCTCAGGCTCGACAGCGGCCTGGGCAAGCAAGGCAGGATCAGCGCCGACGGTACGGTCAATCTGGCCCCGGTGAATGCGCAGCTCAACGTGAAAACCCAGGATGTCGACCTGCGGGTCGCGCAATCCTATATCAACCCGTTCATTCGTCTGGAACTGCGCAGCGGCATGCTTGGCAGTGATCTCAAGGTCGACCTGAAAAGCACCGAACCGCTGGCCCTCAGCGTCACCGGCCGCGCGCAGATCGATCAGTTGCACACCCTCGATACGCTCAAGACCCGCGACTTCCTGAAATGGCAGCAAGTGGTGGTCGACGGCATCAACTATCAGCACGGCGACAGCCTGTCGATCGACAAGGTCAACCTGTTACAGCCGTACGTGCGTTTCATGATCAACGACGACCGCACCACCAACGTCGACGACTTGCTGATTCCGCAACCAGCGGACAGCGGTGCAAAACCGGCCGGAAGCAAACCGGCCAGCCAGGACAAGCCGCTGGGCATTCATATTGGCGCGATTGCGATCAACGACGGCTCGGCCAACTTCGCCGACTTCAGCCTGACCCCGAATTTCGCTACCGCCGTGCAGCAGCTCAACGGCCAGATCGGCACCATCGACAGTCGTCAGGCAAAACCGGCCAGCGTCGACATCAAAGGCAAGGTCGACCGTTATGCGCCGGTGACGATCAAGGGTGCGGTCAATCCGTTCGACCCGATGGCCAGCCTCGACATCGCCACCAGTTTCAAACGCGTCGAACTGACGACCCTGACGCCCTACTCCGGCAAATTCGCCGGTTACCGCATCCGCAAGGGTCGGCTGAATCTTGACCTGCATTACCTGATCACCAAGGGTCAGTTGAAGGCCGAGAACAAGGTCGTGGTCGAGCAACTGCAACTGGGCGAGAAAGTCGACAGCCCCGATGCGGTGAGTCTGCCGCTGAAACTGGCGATCGCCCTGCTCAAGGACGTCGACGGCAAGATTTCCATCGAATTGCCGGTGACCGGCGACCTGAACAATCCGCAGTTCAGCGTGATGCCGATCGTCTGGCAGACCCTGCGCAACCTCATCGTCAAAGCCGCCGCCGCACCGTTCAAGATGATCGGTGGGCTAGTCAGTGGCGGCGGCTCCGAAGACCTCGGCACGGTGTCCTTCGCACCGGGCTCCAGCGACTTGAGCAAAGACGCCGAAGCGGCGCTGGTGAAACTGTCGCAAGCGCTCAAGGAGCGTCCGGCGCTACGCCTGGAAATCGAAGGCACTGCCGCGAAAAGCAGCGACGGGCCGTTGCTCGCCGAGCAGCGTCTGGAACGCGAATACCAGTACAACTACTACAAGATGCTCCAGCGCCGTGGCGATAAAGTCCCGGCCCAGGCCTCGCTGCTGCAAGTGCCGGAAGGCGAGAAAGCCGCGCTGCTCGAAGGCATCTACCGCACCCGCCTGAAAACCCAGCCACCGACAGAATGGAAAGATCTGGGCAAGGAAGAACGCACGGCAAAAATGCGCCAGGGCGTGATCGCGTTCTGGAGTGGCAGCGACGTGCTGCTGCGGCAGTTGGGCCAGGATCGCGCCAGCACCATCAAGGATTACCTGGTCGACAAGGGCAAGCTCGAGGATGACCGGGTGTACTTCATCGACGCCAACCTCGGCGAAGCCGAAAGCGATGGCCGCGTGGTAACGCAAATGCATCTGGATGCCGAATGATCATGCGTAACTGGCTGGCGGTAATCGCTCTGATGTGTGTTGCTGGCCACGCGTCGGCTTCGGACACTTTGCGCTGCGGCAGCCAGTTGATCAGCCTCGGCGACCGCGCAAGCGAGGTATTGCAAAAGTGTGGCGAGCCGGCCGGCCGGGACGTGCTCGGCTACAAGCGCAGTGCCAATCGGCGCGAAGAGTTTCAGGTCGAGGAATGGACCTACGGCCCGAACAACGGCATGTACCAGTACCTGCGCTTCGAAGGCAATCGCCTGCGGCAGATCACCAGCAAACGCGGTAACTGATCAATACATCATCCCTGTAGGAGTGAGCCTGCTCGCGATCGCAGTTTGTCAGTCGAGACATCAGTCAACTGACAGACCGCGATCGCGAGCAGGCTCACTCCTACATTTGCTTTGTGTGACCCATGAATAGAACAGGCCCCGACACAAGTGCCGGGGCCTGTAATGGTCACATCCGTGTGACCGTTCGCATGAACTCTAAAGTTGCGGCAGACGTATTGCTCGGCCCGTCTGTCGCGTCTTCTCCCGGTTCAGGCGAGAAGTCTTGCCTTAGTCGGCTTTCAGGCCGTCAGCAGAAACTGCTTTAACGCCTTTGATTTTCTTGGTGATGTTCACCGCGGTGGTTTTCTGAGCTTCGGTAACAGCTACGTCAGAAGACAGGGAAACTACACCCTTGTTGGTTTCGACTTTGATGTCGGTGCCTGGAATACCTTTTTCGGTAACCAGATCGCTTTTCACTTTGGTGGTGATCCAAGTGTCGGAAGTAGCTTCTTTAGCCTTGGTAACTTCACCGGCAGCCAGAACCATTGGCGCTTGGGTAGCCTGAGCGGACTGGGCGAAAGCGCCACCAGCCATGGTCAGGGTCAGAGCGGTAGCAGCGGCAGTGATAGCGAACTTCTTCATACGAGTAACTCCTGTTTTTACTGGAAGTCTGCTGTAACGCTTGTCAGCAGGGTTACCGGAGATATTGCGAACGCTGTGCCAACTTTTTCGACCGTATAAAATCGTTTAAAAACAAACAGTTATGAAAAACGCTGATTTTCACTTTCATGCAAAATGCATGACTCACTTCAATTTCGCATGCAAGTTGCGGTTTTTTGGAAAGTTCATAAGCTGCTGAAATTATTGGAGCTTTTGTGAAGTGCTCGCGAAATGAAAAATGCCCCGCGGTGCGGGGCATTCGGGCTTCAGGCGCGAACCGGATTACGTACCGCTGGCCGTGCAGCCACGAGGCGAGTAATCGGCGTTGACAGTTGTCGCGCAGGTCCATGCGCCTGAAGTATTGCCCGTGGCGGATCCTGATCGAGAAAGCGTGACGGTTTTACCCAGAACCGGACCCGGCGCGTTAAGCAAGGTACAAGTGATTGATCCTGCGCCTGTAGACGCGGTGCCTGTAACCGCCAACGTACAGTTGGAAGTGGCAGTAGTACCGTTGGCGACGTTCGTCAGATCCGGGGTGCCGCCCTGATTGATCGTGTCTTCGAACGGTACTTTGAGCGCGGTAATCTCCGCCAGCCCCGCCGTCACCTTCGACCGCGCCTGATACTTCGAATACTGCGGCAGGGCGATTGTCGCCAGAATGCCGATGATCGCCACAACGATCAGCAGCTCGATCAATGTAAAGCCTTGTTGTTTTTTCATAGACACGCTCCATGCATGAGTCGAAATCTCATGATCTGAACAAGGCTCAGCACAGCCCATGCCAACGCCCTTTTGCCCCCGTCTGCTGGGCGCGCGCATTCCCCGACGCCGTTTCCTACAACCGGCAACCGCACTATCTGACACTTTTTGTCACCTGCACCGGCCGTGTTTGGCGCTGTCACTTGACTAGGCTATAAGTCATGAACGGCAAGCGTGCGGAATCCCCATGAATGACATCGCTCTGAGCGGTCTGGCCAAGCAATTGGTCCAGGCCGAATTGCTCACGGAAACAAGCGCCCGGCAATCCTGGGCGCAGGCCCAGCGCAATCGTGTGTCGCTGGTCAATTACCTGGTGCACAACAAACTGGTCAACAGCCGGCAGATCGCCGAGATCGCCTCGGAACATTTCGGCATGGCGCTGCTCGATCTCAACTGCCTCGACAAAGAAACCCAGCCCAAGGGCCTGGTCAGTGAAAAACTGGTTCGCCAGCACTGCGCCCTGCCCTTGTGGCGACGTGGCAACAAATTGTTCGTGGGTCTATCCGACCCGAGCAATCAGCAGGCAATCAGCGACATCCAGTTCAGCACCGGCCTGAGCACCGAAGCGATTCTGGTCGAGGACGACAAGCTGAGCGACGCCATCGACAAGTTCTTCGACAGCCATGCTTCGGGCCTGGAAGAAATGGCCGATGTCGATCTGGACGGCCTCGACGTCGAGTCCATCGATGACAACAAGCAGGACGTTATCGGCGGCCTCGATGCGGACGATGCTCCAGTCGTGCGCTTCGTGCACAAGATGCTGCTCGATGCGATCAAGAGCGGCTCTTCCGACCTGCATTTCGAGCCCTACGAGAAAAACTACCGGGTACGCATGCGCACAGACGGCATGCTGCGCGAGGTGGCCAAGCCGCCGATCCAGTTGGCCGGGCGCATTGCCGCACGTTTGAAGGTCATGGCCAGCCTCGATATTTCGGAACGGCGCAAACCCCAGGACGGGCGAATCAAGATGCGCCTGTCGAAAAGCAAATCCATCGATTTCCGCGTCAACACCCTGCCGACCCTGTGGGGCGAAAAAGTGGTGATCCGGATTCTCGACCCGTCCAGTGCGCAAATGGGCATCGACGCCTTGGGTTACGAGGCCGAACAAAAAGCCTTGTACCTCGCTGCGCTGAAACAGCCGCAAGGGATGATTCTGGTCACCGGGCCCACCGGTTCCGGTAAAACCGTGTCGCTGTACACCGGGCTGAACATCCTCAACACCGTCGACATCAACATCTCCACCGCCGAAGACCCGGTGGAGATCAACATGGAAGGCATCAACCAGGTCAACGTCAATCCCCGCCAGGGGCTGGATTTCGCTCAGGCCCTGCGTTCGTTTCTGCGTCAGGACCCGGATGTGATCATGGTCGGCGAGATCCGCGACCTGGAAACCGCCGAGATCGCGATCAAAGCTGCGCAGACCGGTCACCTGGTGCTATCGACCCTGCACACCAACAGCGCGGCGGAAACTCTCACGCGCCTGCACAACATGGGTATTCCCGGTTTCAACATCGCCACCTCGGTGAGCCTGATCATCGCCCAGCGTCTGGCACGCAAGTTATGTGCGCACTGCAAACGGCCGCTGGAGATCCCGCACGAAACCTTGCTCAAGGAAGGCTTCCCCGAGGAACGCATCGGTCATTTCACGATCTACGAGCCGGTCGGTTGCGATCACTGCAATGGCGGTTACAAAGGACGCGTGGGGATTTATGAAGTGGTAAAAAACACACCGGACCTGCAACGGCTGATCATGGCCGAAGGCAATTCGCTGGAGATCGACATCCAGATGCGCCGCGACGGTTTCGCCGACCTGCGCACCTCCGGGCTGCACAAGGCCATGCAAGGCATCACCAGCCTTGAGGAAATCAACCGGGTCACCAAGGATTGAACATGGCGGTCAAGGCAGCAAAAGTCAGCGTTTACGCCTGGGAAGGCACGGACCGCAAAGGCAGCAAAGTCAGCGGCGAGTTGAGTGGGCAGAATCCCGCACTGATCAAGGCGCAGCTGCGCAAACAGGGGATCAACCCGGGCAAGGTGCGCAAGAAATCCGCCTCCCTGCTGAGCTTCGGCAAACGCATCAAGCCGCAGGACCTCGCCTTGTTCACCCGGCAGATGGCGACCATGATGAAGGCCGGCGTGCCGCTGTTGCAGTCCTTCGACATCATCGGCGAGGGCTTCGAAAACCCGGCCATGCGCAAACTCGTCGACGAGGTCAAACAGGAGGTCGCCGCCGGTAACAGCTTCGCCACGTCATTGCGCAAAAAACCGCAATACTTCGACGAGTTGTACTGCAATCTGGTCGACGCTGGCGAACAGTCCGGCGCCCTCGATACCTTGCTCGAACGCGTCGCGACCTATAAGGAAAAAAGCGAAGCGCTCAAGGCCAAGATCAAGAAGGCCATGACTTACCCTACTGCCGTGGTGCTGGTGGCGGCAGTGGTGACCGGTATTCTGCTGGTCAAGGTGGTGCCGCAATTCCAGTCGGTGTTTTCCGGGTTCGGCGCCGAATTGCCAGGCTTCACCCTGATGATCATCAGCCTGTCGGAGTTCATGCAGCAGTGGTGGTGGGCGATTCTCTATGCCCTGGTCGCGGCGTTTTTCGGCACTCGCCACGCGCTGAAGACTTCGCAGGCCCTGCGCGACCGGCGCGATGCCTGGCTGCTGAAGCTGCCGCTGGTGGGCACCTTGATGTACAAGTCCGCCGTTGCACGTTTTGCCCGCACCTTGTCGACTACATTCGCAGCCGGTGTGCCGTTGGTGGAAGCGCTCGATTCGGTCGCCGGCGCCACCGGCAACGTGGTGTTCAAGCGTGCGGTGCTGCGGGTCCGGCAGGACGTGTCGACCGGCATGCAGCTGAATTTCTCGATGCGCAGCACCGGTGTATTCCCCAACATGGCGGTACAAATGACCGCCATCGGCGAGGAGTCCGGGGCACTGGATGACATGCTCGACAAGGTTGCCAGTTTCTATGAGGCCGAAGTCGATAACATGGTCGACAACCTCACCAGCCTGATGGAGCCGTTCATCATGGTGGTGCTGGGGGTCATCGTCGGTGGACTGGTGGTGGCCATGTACCTGCCGATCTTCCAACTCGGCTCAGCGATCTGACATGCCTATCGACGAACTGTTTGCCGTGTACCCGCTGGCCTTTGTGCTCACCGCGCTGCTGCTTGGTCTGGTGGTCGGCAGCTTCCTCAATGTTGTGGTCTGGCGTCTGCCGAAAATGCTCGAGCGCGACTGGCGCCAGCAGGCCCATGATGTGCTCGGCCTGCCCATCGAAACACCTGCGCCGACCTACAACCTGATGCTGCCGCATTCCGCGTGCCCGCATTGCGGACACCGGATCCGCCCTTGGGAAAATATTCCGCTGCTCAGTTATCTGTTGCTGCGCGGGCGCTGCTCGGCCTGCTCGGCACCGATCAGCAGACGTTACCCGCTGACCGAACTGGCCTGCGGCCTGCTCTCGGCCTTCATCGCCTGGCACTTTGGCTTCGGCTGGCCGGCGGGTCTGCTGATCTTGCTGACGTGGGGCTTGCTGGCGATGAGCCTGATCGACTGCGAGCATCAACTGCTGCCCGATGTGCTGGTGCTGCCGTTGCTGTGGCTGGGGCTGATCGTCAATAGCTTCGGCGTATTCGTGCCGTTGTCCGATGCGCTGTGGGGCGCGGTCGCGGGTTATCTGGCGCTGTGGTCGGTGTTCTGGCTGTTCAAGTTACTCACCGGCAAGGACGGCATCGGCCATGGCGATTTCAAGCTGCTGGCCTTGCTCGGTGCATGGGGTGGCTGGCAGGTTCTGCCCCTGACCATTCTGTTGTCATCGCTGGTGGGGGCGGTTTTCGGCGTGCTGATGCTGCGTCTGCGCGCCCAGGAAACCTCGACGCCAATCCCGTTCGGGCCCTTTCTGGCAATTGCCGGCTGGATTGCCTTGCTCTGGGGTGGTCAAATAACCGACTTCTATTGGCAGTCTGTCGGTTTGAAATGAATACCCCTGTGGAAAAACCCTGGATTCTCGGCCTGACCGGCGGCATCGGCAGCGGCAAAAGCGCGGCGGCCCAGCACTTCATCGACCTCGGTGTGCATGTGGTGGATGCCGATCACGCCGCGCGCTGGGTGGTCGAGCCGGGACGTCCGGCGCTGGCGAAGATCGCCGAACATTTCGGCCCCAGCGTGCTGCAGGCCGACGGTACACTCGACCGTGCCTCTCTGCGCAAACTGATCTTTGAAGACCCTGAACAACGGCGTTGGCTCGAAGCGCTGCTCCACCCGTTGATCGGCGAAGAAATCGCTCATCATCTGGCGCAGGCAAAATCGCCTTACGCGATTCTGGTTTCACCGTTGCTGATCGAGTCCGGGCAATACGCGATGACCCAACGTATCCTGGTCATCGATGCGCCACAGCAACTGCAGATCGAACGCACCCTGCAGCGAGACCAGACCAGCGAACAACAAGTGCAAGCGATCCTCAAGGCGCAATCGAGCCGTGAAGACCGCGTGAGCCGTGCCGACGACGTGATCGTCAACGACCGCGACCTCGCCTGGCTGCACAGCGAGGTCGAGCGTCTGCATCACTTTTATCTGACTTTATCCGGAGGCCAAGCATGAGCCAGATCCCAACCGTTGAATGCCCAACCTGCGGCGCCCCCGTCGAATTCATCCCGGAAAACGAATTCCGTCCGTTCTGCTCGCACCGCTGCAAACTGATCGACCTCGGCGCCTGGGCCTCGGAAGAGCACAAGATTCCGGTTGCCCCTGACGCCGAAGACGAGTTGTTTTCCGGCGATTTCAATCCGCGTCACTGATCGCTGATCGAGGTCGCATAAGCCCGCGAGCATGGCGGTTCGATGTGGATCAAGACTTCGGATCGTCATCCTTCCATGGTGCCGAGAGGTAGCGGGTGCGGTTGAAGGTCTCCAGCCACTCCGGGCAGAACACCACCAACGCACTGACCACCATGCCGTTGATGAAGGCTTCGGGAAACAGCAGCAGCCACAGGTAACCGACGAAATCTTCCAGCCACTCCGGCATGGCGAACAGGCCGTCGTACCACAGCAGCGTCAGGCTCAGGATCAGGCACAACAGGCCCGACAACGCGGCGGCAAAGAAGCCGGAACAGAAGATGTAAACGAACGGATTTCGTGGCTGCGCGCGCTCGACAAGGATCGCCACGCATTCGGTGACCAATACCGGTAACAGGATCAGCAACGCGCCATTAACGCCGACCGCGGCCAGATCCTGACGGCCCAACAGCACCAGACCGGTCTGCGCGATCAGCCCGCCGACGATCGCCAGCGGCCAATCGAGCAGCAGCGTCACCGCCGTCATGCCGATGAAGTGATAGGACACGCCGGTATCGAAATCCCTGCGCACCAGCCACAGCAGGAACAGCGCGAACACCGTTCCGAACAGCAAGTGCTGACGGCGACTGTCGCTGAACAGCTCGACCCATGGCGCACGCATGATCGCCCAGAGCAGCACCGGCAGATAAATCAGCCAGCCGAGCGTCAGGCTTGCCGTTGAAAGCAGTTCGGCACCGATCATGATTCCCTCACCAGCTACTCGACACGCTTTTTGTAGGAGCTGCCGAAGGCTGCGATCTTTTGATCTTGTTTATAAAAGCAAAAGATCGCAGCCTT
>NZ_QETJ01000164.1:0-10425 GCF_003105095.1 Pseudomonas sp. NDM
CTCGCGATAGCGGAGTGTCAGTTATTAAAGTTTCGTCTGACACTCCGCGATCGCGAGCAGGCTCACTCCTACAGGGGGATGTGTTGAATATGAGACCGGGTCAGGCCGCAATAATCCGGTTCTTGCCCTGCCGCTTCGCCTCGTACATCGCGGCATCCGCGCGGGCGAACAGGTTGTCGAGGCTCTTGTCTTCGTCGGTGAGATTGGTCAGGCCCTGGCTCACGGTGATGCTGAACGGCTGACCGTCGTGGTTGAAGCGCAGCCGCTGGATTTCCTGCTGCAGTCGCTCTGCCACTTGCACGGCCATCTCCGGCGCACAGCCGGGGAACACCGCAGCGAACTCCTCACCGCCAATCCGCCCGAACAGGTCGCCACGACGCAATGATCCACGCCCGCACTCGGCGATCCGTTGCAGCACGTTGTCGCCTTCGGGATGGCCGTAGCTGTCGTTGATCACTTTGAAGTCATCGATGTCCAGCAGCAGGAAGGCCAGCGGTGTGCCGTGGTGGCGGGCCTCGGCGAACTCGCGGTGGGCACATTCGAAGAAGTGGCGGCGGTTGCTGCTCTGCGTCAGCACATCGGTGGTGGCCAAGCGTTGCAGCTCGGTTTCCATGTTTTTCTTGTCAGTGATGTCTTCAGCGATGCCGACGATGATCACCGGTTGACCGGGCTCGTCCTGCCGATTGATGAAGCATTTGTCGCTGATCCAGCGCACCTGGCCGTCGGCGGCGATGATGCGGTACTCGCGATCCTCCACCGCACCTCGGTGCAGGACTTCGGCGAGGCTCTGTTCGGCGTACTCGAGATCATCGGGATAAATGCTGTCACGCCACTGGTTGTAGTCAGCCAGCAACAGTGCTGCGGAGCGGCCGAAAATCCTTTCGTACGCCGGGCTGACATACAGCACCTGACGTGTTTCCCAGTTGAAAGCCCAGAGCACGGCGTTGACGCTGACCAGCAGCGAACTGATCAACTGTTCGCGTTCGCTCAGGCGCGCGACTTCGCCTTTCGCGTGCATCAGCGCCATCAACGTTTGCGCGGCCTCGGGCCATTGGGTGAAGGATGTGTCTTTCTGGTTGTTGTTGACCATCGGCACAGATCTCAAAGGGCGCGCCGCAATGTCGACAACGGCCACAGTACAACCCGCCGGGATGGCGAAGTGTCTTTGAGATAGAGGATTTTCGGCGAAGTTCCCGGCCATTACCGAGTCCCGCCAGGCGGCGAGCTGTAGGAGCTGACGAGTGCAACGAGGCTGCGATCTCTTGATCTTAAGAATCAGAAGATCGCAGCCAGTGCCCGATCAAACCGCCGCAGGACGCAGCGAGTAGGTTTTCAGCTGATCGGCAAAATCACGCAACGACTGGATGCCACTGGCCTCGGCCTCGTGAATCCATTCCTTGATGGCTGCGAGCATGTCGTGGCCATTGGAACTGGTCTTGACCCAGATCTGCTGCAGGGCCAGGCGTTTTTCGTAAATGACTTTCAGCGCCTGGCTGTGTTCCAGCATGGTCTGGATGCGCAGGTGATGACGGTCTTCCAGCAGGCTGGTTTCACGCGACAGCAGGCGTTTGGCCCGGTGGAACTGGTGGCGCACCGAGTGATCGACCTTGGCCAGCTCCTGCTTGACCAGCGGACCAATCACCAATTTGCGGTACTGGGCCATGATCTGGAAGCGGTTGTTGAGGATCGCCATGGCAGTGTCCATGTCGAGGCTGCCCTTGCCTTCAACGCGGTGGGCGATCGGTGCGACCCGCTGCACCTTGGCCAGACGCAGGAAGCAGAAGACCTTGATCCACGCCCAGCCTAGGTCGAATTCCCATTTCTTCACCGACAGCTTGGCCGAGTTGGGATAGGTGTGATGGTTGTTGTGCAGTTCTTCACCGCCGATCAGGATGCCCCAGGGCACCAGATTGGTCGCCGCATCACGGCATTCGAAATTGCGATAGCCGACGGCGTGGCCCAGGCCGTTGATGACACCAGCGGCCCACACCGGAATCCACATCATCTGGATTGCCCAGATGGTGATGCCGATGGTGCCGAACAGCAGCAGGTCGATCACGCCCATGATCGCCACGCCCAGTAATGGATAGCGGCTGTACAGGTTGCGTTCGATCCAGTCTTCCGGGCAGTTCTTCCCGTAGATGCGCAGCGTCTCCGGGTTCTGTGCTTCGCTGCGGTACAGCTCGGCACCGGTGCGCAGCACTGTGGACAGGCCCTTGATCACCGGGCTGTGCGGGTCATCTTCGGTTTCGCATTTGGCGTGGTGTTTGCGGTGGATGGCGGTCCACTCGCGGGTGTTCTGCGCCGTGGTCAGCCACAGCCAGAAACGGAAAAAGTGCTTCAGACCCGCATTCAGCTCGAGCGAGCGATGGGCCGAGTAACGGTGCAGATAGACCGTGACGGCAACAATCGTCACATGGGTCATCAGCAGGGTGACCGCGACCAGTGACCAGGCCGACAAGCCAAGAAAACCTTCGTACCACATAGGCTATAGGGCCCTCGATAAAGATAAAAACAGCCGTTGCATTATCACTAAGCACACAGATAAAACCAGTCGCCCTTTCAGATAAGAAGTCGCTGAATGTTTCTTGACCTATAATTCCAACCTTTTTGTAGGGACATGGACGACCGAATGTCTGCGACTTACCGCGATGCCTTGCGTGCAGCGCTGCTCTACCTGGTACTGGCCGCCGTGTGGCTGCAGGTTTCTGATCATTTATTAAGCAAATTCTTCGATGACTCCGGTGAGCGGGCCCATTGGCAACTGATCAACGGTTATCTGCTGGCAGCGGTCAGCGCCGGAGTGATTTTTCTCGCGCGGGCGCGTCTGTGTCGGTTTCTCGGCATCGGCGCGCGCTTGCGTGAGCGGCATACCGACCGCGAGCGCCTGCGTCAGGCGGCCGCCGTGTTCGACTGCACCCGCGAAGGTGTACTGGTCACCGACCATCGAGGCTCGATCGTCCACGTCAACCGCGCTTTCATCGAGATCACCGGTTATCGGCGCGACGAGGTGATCGGCCAGCAGCCCAGTCTGTTCAAGTCCGGCCACCATCCGCCGGGGTTCTATCAGGCGATGTTCGCCACACTCGAGGCCGAAGGTGAATGGAGCGGCGAGATCTGGAACCGGCGCAAGAGCGGCGAGATTTATCCACAGTGGCAGACGATCCGGGTGATTCACGATGATTTCGGCCGGCTCAGCCATTATGTGGCGGTGTTCTCCGACATCAGTGCGATCAAGGATTCCGAGTCCGAGCTCAAACACCTGGCGCATCACGATCCGTTGACCGATCTGCCCAATCGCCTGCTGTTCAGTGATCGCGCCGAGCAGGCGCTGGCGTCGGCGCAGACGCACAAGCGTGGCTGCGCGCTGCTGCTGCTCGATCTGGACCATTTCAAGATGATCAATGACAGCCTCGGGCATAACGTCGGTGATCGGTTGCTCAAAATGGTGGCGACGCGTTTGCAGGAGCTGTCCGGCCCCGGCATCACCCTCGCGCGACTGGGCGGTGATGAATTCGCCGTGCTCGCGGAAAGTTGTCCACAGCCCGCGCAGGCGGCGGCATTGGCACAACGGATTCTGGACGCGTTGAAGGAGCCGATGCTGATTGACGGCAATCAACTGTTTATCAACGCCAGCATCGGCATCAGCCTGTTTCCCAGCGATGCCTTGAGCGCCGAGCAGTTGCTGCGCAACGCCGACAGCGCGCTGTTCAAAGCCAAAAGCAGCGGGCGCAACGGCTACGCGCTGTACACCGAAGAACTGACCGCGCACGCCCAGCAACGGGTCGAAATCGCCTTCGAACTGCGCCGCGCATTGGAGCAGCAGGAATTGTGTGTCTATTACCAGCCGGTGCACGACCTGCAAAGCAGCCGTCTGATCGGCGTCGAGGCACTGGTGCGCTGGCAGCATCCGCAGCGCGGCCTGGTGTCGCCGGCAGAATTCATTCCGATTGCCGAGCGCACCGGTCTGATCGCCGACATCGATGCCTGGGTGATGCAGCAGGCTTGTCGACAGATGTGCCAATGGCAGCAAAGCGGCGTGGTGCTGTCGTTCGTCGCGGTGAATGTCTCGTCGCGGCTGTTTGCCCGGCGTGAGCTTTACCAGCAGGTGGCGCAGGTGCTGCACGACACCGGGCTGGATCCGGCCCATCTGGAACTGGAAGTCACCGAAAGCGCGGTAATGGACGATCCAGAAGTGGCGCTGGAGCAAATGCATCGGTTGCGTGAACTGGGTGTGCGCCTGGCCATTGATGATTTCGGCACCGGCTATTCCTCGCTGCTGCGGCTCAAGCGCCTGCCGGTGCAGAAACTCAAGATCGATCAGGGTTTCGTTGCCGGGTTGCCCTGGGACGAGGATGACGTGGCGATTGTCCGGGTGATCATCGCGCTGGCGCGGAGCATGGGAATGCAGGTGCATGCCGAGGGGATCGAGGAGGTTGAGCAGGCGGCGTTTTTGCTTCAGCAGGCGTGTGATCTGGGGCAGGGGTATTGGTTTGGGCGACCAATTTCTGCGGCGGAAATTGATTGGGAGCGTGCTCCACTGATTAGTTAAAGATCAAAAGATCGCAGCCTTCGGCAGCTCCTACGGGGATCGGTGCAGGAGCTGATGCAAGCTGTGATCTTTTGCTTTTACAGGCTGCAACCCCTTGTGCGGGCAGACAAACATTTCTGGTTATATAAACATTCTTAAATAGTCTTTTTAAGAATATCCGTGCCTCTCTTATATTGCTCCCACGCCGAACGCAGTGCCGCCCACTGCCAGGCAAAATCCCTTCAAAGGAGCAGCACCATGAGCGCATCCCTTCGCAGCGTTGACGGTCAGGACGAAAGCACCATCTTGCGTGAAATCCAGAGCGCACTGCGCGATCTGCGGTTCGGCGCGGTGGAGATCACTGTGCACAACGCGCAAGTCGTACAGATCGAACGCAAAGAGAAATTCCGTTTGCAGCAACCCGGTAAACAACCGGGCTGAGCTTGAGATCAAAAGATCGCAGCCTTCGGCAGCTCCTACAGGGGGCTGTGTGCAGGAGCTGGCGAAGGCGGCGATCTTTCACGGGACCCGATTCCAGCAACACATAAGAAAAAGCCACCACCAAGAATTCCAGGAGCTTTCACCATGTCGTCGATTCGCCGTTACGCTTTGGCCGCGCTGGCCAGTGCCGTGTTTGCCGGTTCCGCCGTTGCCAAGGATTACGAACTGCTCAACGTGTCGTATGACCCGACGCGCGAGCTGTATCAGGAATACAACGCCGAATTCATCAAGTTCTGGCAGAAGGATCATGCCGGCGACACGGTGAAAATCCAGCAATCCCATGGTGGTTCGGGCAAGCAGGGTCGTGCGGTGATCGACGGTCTGCGTGCTGACGTGGTGACCCTGGCCCTGGCCGGCGACATCGATGAAATCGCCAAGCTCGGCAAGAGCCTGCCCGCGGACTGGCAGAAGCGTCTGCCGGAAGCGAGCACGCCGTACACCTCGACCATCGTGTTCCTGGTGCGCAAGGGCAACCCGAAAGGCATCAAGGACTGGGGCGATCTGGTCAAGAATGACGTCTCGGTGATCACGCCGAACCCGAAAACTTCGGGCGGTGCACGCTGGAACTTCCTCGCGGCGTGGGCCTATGGCCTGAAAGCCAACGGCGGGGATGAAGCCAAGGCCAAGGAATACGTACAAACCCTGTTCAAGCACGTGCCGATCCTCGACACCGGCGCCCGTGGTTCGACCATCACCTTCGTCAACAACGGTCAGGGCGACGTGTTGCTGGCCTGGGAAAACGAAGCATTCCTGGCGCTGAAAGAAGACGGCGGCGCCGACAAGTTCGACATCGTCGTACCTTCGCTGTCGATCCTCGCAGAACCGCCAGTGGCCGTGGTCGACAAGAATGCCGAGAAGAAGGGCAACGCGCAGATCGCCGAAGCCTATCTCAAGCACCTGTACAGCCCGGCCGGCCAGGAAATCGCCGCGAAAAACTTCTATCGTCCACGTGACAAGGACGTAGCGGCCAAATATGCCCAGCAGTTCCCGAAACTGGAGCTGGTGACCATCGACAAGGACTTCGGCGGCTGGAAATCCGCGCAGCCGAAATTCTTCAACGACGGTGGCGTGTTCGACCAGATTTATCAGGCGCAGTAATCTCACTCGAAACGAGCCTGAAGTTCAGGCACAAACCATGTGGGAGCGAGCCTGCTCGCGAAGGCGGTTTATCAGCGACAGGGATGTTGACTGATACTCCCTCTTCGCGAGCCGGCTCGCTCCCACATTGATGCGTTTTCAACCAGGGACTTTTATGTCGCGTCGTATCTCCCCCGTCATACCCGGCTTCGGGCTGACGCTGGGTTACACCTTGGTGTACCTCAGCCTGATTGTGCTTATCCCGCTGGCGGCGATGTTCGTCCATGCCGCCCAGCTGACCTGGGATCAGTTCTGGACGATCATTTCCGCACCGCGTGTGCTGGCGGCGTTGAAGCTGAGCTTCGGTACCGCGCTGTGTGCGGCGATCATCAACGGCATCATCGGTACGTTGCTGGCCTGGGTGCTGGTGCGCTACACCTTCCCCGGGCGCAAGGTGATCGACGCGATGATCGATCTGCCGTTCGCCCTGCCCACCGCTGTGGCCGGCATCGCGCTGACGGCGCTGTACACGCCGACCGGTCTGGTCGGGCAGTTCGCCGCCGACCTCGGCTTCAAGATCGCCTACACGCCGCTGGGCATCACCCTTGCCCTGACTTTCGTGACCCTGCCGTTCGTGGTGCGCACGGTGCAGCCGGTGCTGGCCGATATTCCCCGTGAAGTCGAAGAAGCGGCCGCCTGCCTCGGTGCCAAGCCGTTGCAGGTGTTCCGTCACATTCTGCTGCCGGCGCTGCTGCCGGCCTGGCTGACCGGTTTCGCCCTGGCGTTCGCCCGTGGTGTCGGCGAGTACGGTTCGGTGATCTTTATCGCCGGCAACATGCCCATGAAAACCGAAATCCTGCCGCTGCTGATCATGGTCAAACTCGACCAGTACGATTACACCGGCGCCACCTCCATCGGCGTGCTGATGCTGGTGGTTTCCTTCGTCCTGTTGCTGCTGATCAACTTGCTGCAGCGGCGCATCGAAACCCCATAAGGAGGCGCGAACATGTCCCAATCGTCTATTGCGGCCGCGTCCTCGGCCAACGCTGCGCGGCGTGGCAGTGCGACCTCGCGCAGAATCCTGATCGGTCTTGGCTGGCTGATCTTTTTCCTGTTTCTCCTGCTGCCGCTGTTCATCGTTGTATCGCAGGGTTTGAAGAATGGCCTTGGCGCGTTCTTCACCGCGATTTTTGAACCGGACGCGCTGTCGGCGCTGAAACTGACGGTGATCGCCGTGCTGATCTCGGTGCCGCTGAACCTGGTGTTCGGCGTCAGTGCGGCGTGGTGCGTGAGCAAATACTCGTTCCGTGGCAAGAGCATGCTGGTCACGCTGATCGACCTGCCGTTCTCGGTGTCGCCGGTGATCGCCGGTCTGGTCTACGTGCTGATGTTCGGTGCGCAAGGCCTGTTCGGGCCGTGGCTGCAGGATCACGACATCCAGATCGTCTTCGCCTTGCCGGGCATTGTCCTGGCGACGATTTTCGTCACCGTGCCGTTTGTCGCTCGCGAACTGATTCCGTTGATGCAGGAACAAGGCACCCAGGAAGAAGAGGCCGCGCGCCTGCTCGGTGCCAATGGCTGGCAGATGTTCTGGCACGTCACCGTACCCAACATCAAGTGGGGTCTGATTTATGGCGTGGTGCTATGTACTGCGCGGGCCATGGGTGAGTTCGGTGCGGTGTCGGTGGTGTCCGGGCACATTCGCGGGGTGACCAACACCTTGCCGCTGCACGTCGAGATCCTCTACAACGAATACAACCACGTGGCCGCGTTCGCCGTGGCGAGCCTGTTGCTGATCCTGGCGCTCTTCATCCTGCTGCTCAAGCAGTGGAGCGAAAACCGTATCAACCGCCTGCGCGCCAGCGCCGCGGAGGACTAATTCATGTCGATCGAAGTGCGTAACGTCAGCAAGAATTTCAATGCGTTCAAAGCGCTGGACAACATCAGCCTGGACATCCAGAGCGGTGAGCTGGTCGCGCTGCTGGGCCCTTCGGGCTGCGGCAAAACCACCTTGCTGCGCATTATTGCCGGTCTGGAAACCCCGGATCAGGGCAACATCGTCTTTCACGGCGAAGACGTTTCCGGCCACGATGTGCGGGATCGCAACGTCGGTTTCGTGTTCCAGCATTACGCGTTGTTCCGCCACATGACGGTGTTCGACAACGTCGCGTTCGGTCTGCGCATGAAGCCGAAGAACCAGCGCCCGAGCGAAAGCCAGATCGCGGCCAAGGTCCACGAACTGCTGAACATGGTGCAACTGGACTGGCTGTCGGATCGTTATCCTGAGCAATTGTCCGGTGGTCAGCGTCAGCGTATCGCCCTGGCCCGTGCCCTGGCGGTCGAGCCGAAAGTATTGCTGCTCGATGAACCGTTCGGCGCCCTCGACGCCAAGGTGCGCAAGGAACTGCGGCGCTGGCTGGCGCGGCTGCACGAAGACATCAACCTGACTTCGGTGTTCGTGACCCACGACCAGGAAGAAGCAATGGAAGTCGCCGACCGTATCGTGGTGATGAACAAGGGCGTGATCGAGCAGATCGGCTCACCGGGCGACGTCTACGAAAACCCGGCCAGTGATTTCGTCTATCACTTCCTTGGCGATTCGAACCGCTTGCTGCTCAGCGACGACAACCACGTGCTGTTTCGCCCGCACGAAGTGTCGTTGTCCAGGCATGAACTGGAAGATCACCATGCCGCTGAAGTGCGCGATATCCGCCCACTGGGTGCGACGACGCGGGTGACGCTGAAGGTCGAAGGGCAGACTGATCTGATCGAAGCCGAGGTGGTGAAAGACCACGACAGCCTGATCGGCCTGGCCAAGGGTGAAACCTTGTTCTTCAAACCGAAGGTCTGGCAGAAAGTCGCTAACCTCTAAAAGCAAAAGCTTCGCGAGCAGGCTCGCTCCCACAATTGGAATGCGTTTTTCTGTGGGAGCGAGCCTGCTCGCGAAAGCGGTCTAAACAGCCGCACGATTCGGATTGACCCGCACCACCCCCGCCCGCAACTCGATCTCTTGTTTCAATTCCTGCCGCAGCCCGAGCAAAAACGCCAGTTCCGCGACGACAAACAATGGCCCGACAATCAGCCCGCTGATGTCATCGACAAACGCCGGTTTGCGCCCTTCATAGTGATGCCCGACAAACTGGATCGCCCAGCCGATCACGAACATCGCCAGGCCGCTGCTCAGCCAGACCAGGGTGCTTTGCTGCGCCAGTGCATGTCCGACCCACACCGACAGGCCCATCAGCAGCGTCATCAACACGCCGAGCTGCAACTCCAGACGCAGGTAAAACCACGCCGACGCCAGCGCCACGACAACGGCGGGTGATACCCACAACCCGCCCAGCGACCACTCCGGGCGAGACAGCAGAACCGCGACCGCCACCACGATCAGTGGTATGCCGATAAAGTGGCTGACGATGTTGCGCGGGTCGCGGTGGTAGGCGGCGTATTGACTGAGGTGGTCGACGAGGCTTTTCATTGTTGTTCCTCCAGTGGGGTTGAATGCATCATCCCTCGGGATCGGCGCTCGCTCTGTCGGGCAGGCGACACTCCAGGAGTGGTTATGCAAATTCGTGCACGGTTGCTCAACGGCCAGTGGTTCAGTCATCTGCCGCTGTCCTTTCAGGATAGTCTGCTGGCGTTGGCCCGAGAGCGGCGGCTGACCGCGGGGCAGCGGCTGTTCCAGCGCGGCGATGCGCCGTGCGGTCTGTACGCGGTGCTCGATGGCGCCGTGCGCATCGGCGCAGTCAGCGAGCAGGGCAAGGAGGCGTTGTTGAGTCTGGTGGAGGCGCCGCACTGGTTCGGCGAAATCTGCCTGTTCGATGGTCAGCCACGCACCCATGATGCCTATGCCGTCGGGGCATGCACCTTGTTGAACATCCCTCAGGCGGCGCTGCTCAAACTGCTCGACGAACAGCCGCAGTACTGGCGGCATCTGGCGCTGCTGATGAGCCACAAATTGCGCCTGGCCTTTATCAATCTTGAACAACTGAGCCTGCTGCCGGCCCCGGCGCGCTTGGCTCATCGCTTGTTGATGATCGCCGAAGGCTACGGCGAACTCGACGCACCACGCCGGACGCTGCAACTGCCGCAGGAGCAGTTGGCAGCGATGCTGTCGCTGTCGCGGCAGACTACCAATCAGATCCTCAAGGACTTGCAGGGGCAAGGGATTATCGGTCTGGCTTACGGCGAGATCGAAATCCTCGATAGCGCGCGATTGCGTGTCTTGGCCACGATTTGAGATTTCACACCGAACCATTGTAGGAGTGAGCCTGCTCGCGATAGCGGTATGTCAGTCACACATGAATCAACTGACA
>NZ_QETJ01000165.1:0-10295 GCF_003105095.1 Pseudomonas sp. NDM
AACAATCAGGTGATTCTCTGCACCTATAGCAGTATCTGAACTGACGCTATCGCGAGCAGGCTCACTCCTACAGGTCTGGTGTGTGAGTCCTTGGTATACGAGCCTTTTCCATGTCCGACTATCTGCTGCAAATGAACGGCATCGTCAAAACCTTCGGCGGTGTCAAAGCGCTCAACGGCATCGACATCAAGGTCAGGCCCGGTGAATGCGTGGGCCTGTGTGGCGAGAATGGCGCCGGCAAGTCGACGCTGATGAAGATCCTCTCGGCGGTCTATCCCCATGGCACCTGGGACGGTGAAATCCTCTGGGACGGGCAACCGCTCAGGGCGCAATCGATCAGCGAAACCGAAGCCGCCGGCATCGTCATCATTCATCAGGAACTGACCCTGGTTCCCGACCTGTCGGTGGCCGAGAACATCTTCATGGGCCATGAGCTGACGCTGCCCGGCGGGCGCATGAACTACCCGGCGATGATCCACCGTGCCGAAGCCTTGATGCGTGAGCTGAAAGTGCGGGACATGAATGTCTCGCTGCCGGTTTCGCAGTACGGCGGCGGTTATCAGCAACTGGTGGAAATCGCCAAGGCGCTGAACAAACAGGCGCGTCTGCTGATCCTCGATGAGCCCTCCTCCGCCTTGAGCCGTTCGGAAATCGAGGTGCTGCTGGACATCATCCGCGACCTCAAGGCCAAGGGTGTGGCCTGCGTTTATATCTCGCACAAGCTCGATGAAGTTGCCGCTGTGTGCGACACCATTTCGGTGATCCGCGACGGCAAACACATCGCCACCACCGCCATGGCCGACATGGACATCCCGCAGATCATCACGCAGATGGTCGGCCGCGAGATGAGCAACCTCTACCCCAGCGAGCCGCACGAGATTGGCGAGGTGATTTTCGAGGCGCGCCACATTACCTGCTACGACGTCGACAACCCCAAGCGCAAACGGGTCGACGACATTTCCTTCAGCCTCAAACGCGGCGAGATTCTCGGCATCGCCGGGCTGGTCGGCGCCGGCCGGACCGAACTGGTCACCGCACTGTTCGGTGCCTATCCCGGCCGCCATGAAGGCGAAGTCTGGCTGGACGGGCAACCGATCGACACGCGCACGCCGCTGAAAGCGATCCGCGCCGGCCTGTGCCTGGTGCCAGAGGATCGCAAGCGCCAGGGCATCATTCCCGACCTCGGTGTCGGCCAGAACATCACCCTCGCCGTACTCGAAAGCTATTCGAAAATGACCCGCATCGATGCCGAAGCCGAACTGGGCTGCATCGACCGGGAAATCTCCCGCCTGCATCTGAAGACCGCAAGTCCGTCCCTGCCGATCACCAGTTTGTCGGGCGGTAACCAGCAGAAAGCCGTACTCGCCAAGATGCTTCTGGCGAAACCGCGCGTGCTGATTCTCGACGAACCGACCCGAGGCGTGGACGTCGGCGCCAAGTATGAGATCTACAAGCTGATGGGCGCGCTGGCCGCCGAGGGTGTGTCGATCATCATGGTTTCGTCGGAACTGGCCGAAGTGCTCGGCGTGTCCGACCGCGTGCTGGTGATCGGCGAAGGCCAGTTGCGCGGCGATTTCGTCAACCATGAACTGACCCAGGAACAGGTGCTCGCCGCCGCCCTCAGCCAGCCGGGCAGCCATAACAATAATGATCGGAAAACCGCGTAAATGAATCAGGTCAAACAACTGTTCACCCGCTACAAGATGCTCGCGCTGGTATTTGCCGTGGTGCTGATCTGGCTGTTCTTCAGCTGGCAGACCGAGGGCGGCTTCCTCACCCCGCGCAACCTCTCCAACCTGCTGCGGCAGATGTCGATTACCGGAATTCTCGCCTGCGGCATGGTGCTGGTGATCATCAGCGGCGAGATCGATTTGTCGGTCGGCTCATTGCTCGGCCTGCTCGGTGGACTCGCGGCGATCCTCGACGTGGTCTATCACATTCCGCTGCTGGCGAATCTGAGTCTGGTTGCCCTGTGCGGGTTGGTCATCGGGCTTGCCAATGGCTACATGGCTGCGTACCTGCGCATACCGTCATTTATCGTCGGCCTCGGTGGCATGCTCGCGTTTCGCGGCATTCTGCTGGGGATCACCGGCGGCACTACCATCGCCCCGGTATCGCCGGAGCTGGTGTATGTCGGCCAGGGTTATCTGCCCCACGCGATCGGCACCGGCTTGGGTGTGCTGCTGTTCGTGCTGACGATTTTTCTGACCTGGAAACAACGGCGCAATCGCGCCCTGCATGGCCTGGCCGCGCATTCACTGGTGCGTGATGTTGTGCGCGTGCTGGTGATCGGCGCGGTGCTCGCTGGTTTCGTCCAGACCCTCAACAGCTATGACGGCATTCCGGTGCCGGTCCTGCTGTTGCTGATTCTGCTCGGCGTGTTCAGCTACGTCACCAGCCAGACCGTGTTCGGCCGCCGGGTCTATTCGGTCGGCAGCAATATGGAAGCGACGCGCCTGTCCGGGATCAATGTGCAAGCGGTCAAGCTGTGGATCTTCGGCATCATGGGCGTGATGTGCGCCCTCGCCGGCGTGGTCAACACCGCACGCCTCGCAGCGGGCTCACCGTCGGCCGGGAGCATGGGCGAACTCGACGCCATCGCCGCCTGCTTCATCGGCGGCACCTCCATGCGCGGCGGCTCCGGCACCGTCTACGGCGCCCTCCTCGGCGCGCTGGTGATCACCAGCCTGGATAACGGCATGTCGATGCTCGACGTCGACAGTTACTGGCAGATGATCGTCAAGGGCAGCATTCTGGTGCTCGCGGTCTGGGTGGATGTGAGTACGCGCACGGCGCGGCGTTGAAACGTTGCAGGTGAGTTGGTAAAACGCCAATGAGGCCTGATCACAGGCCTCACTTTTTCCTATCAACGGCGTGAACCGTCTCTTGCGACTGGCTTAAGCGTGCTTTTCTGCGTTGAAACCATCGGCGTTTTCAAACACCCCCATGAAGCCCGGAACAGTGGCCTCACGCGCCCAATCACGCTGCAGTTCGCAATACATCTGCACCCGGCTGATCAGTTTTGCCCCTGCCTGTTCCATCCGCCGCAACGCGGCTTCATGCGCGGCAACCGAGGTACCACCGACCGCATCGACCGGCACGTAGACTTCATAACCTTCCTGGATCGCATCCAGCACCGGGAAGGTCAGGCACGCCTCAGTCCACAGCGCGGTCATGATCAATTTGCGTCGGCCCATGGCCTTGACCGCTTGTTTGAACTCGACGTCTTCCCAGCTGTTGATCGAAGTCCGGTCGTAGGTCGGCAGATGCCCCAGCACATCCTGCAATGGCTGAATCGGCGGCTTGTTGCGCCCGGTCGCAACGTTGACCGTCGAGTGCACGATGGGCAGGTTGTAGTTGACGGCCGCCTTGGCCACGCTGGTGATGTTGAACACCAACTCATCGCGCGGCATGGAGCGGATCGAGGACACCTGGATCGGTTGGTAGTCGATGATGATCAGCGCCGCGTTTTCCGGCGACAGGAGTTGATCGGTGAGCGGGTTGCGGATCGTTTCGCTTGTCATGTGTTGCTCCTGCTTCTAGTTGTCTTTTTACGCGTAGCGAAGCGTGAGAGTCCGCTTGATGGCTTGGCGGGCGCTCACTGCTTTCGCTGGCGCGGGAGGATCACTTCATTCCGGACCACGGCCGTTGACCGAGTTGTCCGGAAGCAGGATTGTGCTGTTGCGGGACTCGTCGCAGTAGTAGCATCCCGTGCGTTGCTGTGTCGCACTTTGAGGAACGCCGATTTGGATATCGAAGAGCTGCAAACCTTTGTAGAGGTCGCTGATGCGGGCGGTATTTCGTCTGCTGCGATCCGGCTGGGCGTGTCCAAATCGATTGTCAGCCGCAGGCTCGCGAGGCTGGAGGCCGAGTTGGGCATTCAATTGCTGGCGCGCACGACACGTGGCGCGGCGCTTACCGAGGCCGGAACAACCTTTCGCGAGCATGCCGCCCGGGTCTGTGCCGAAATCGACCTGGCGAAGGAAACGATATTGCCTTCCGGCGCTCTCCGTGGGCGTTTGAGAATCGCCGCGCCGCTGTCCTTCGGGCCGACTCACTTCGCGCCCATGCTCGCGGAAATGGCTCGTCGTCATCCGCAGCTGCAAATACAGACCTGCTACAGCGATCGCTTCGTTGACCTGATTGCCGAAGGTTATGACTGTGCGATCCGCGTTGGCTATCTACCCGACTCCAACCTGATCGCCAGAGGCATCGGGCCGATTTTCACCAAACTCGTCGCCAGCCCCGATTACCTAAAAGCCCACGGCGAACCCGAATCGCCGCAGACGCTGGGCAACCACGAGGCGCTGATGCAAGCGACCGAAACGTGGCAATTCATGGATGGCGACAAGGTGATCTCGGTGCGTCCGCAAGGCCGCTTCAAGGCGGACAACGGGGTGGCGCTGGTCGCGGCGGCAAGAGCCGGTCTGGGTGTCGCCTATCTGCCGGATTGCCTGACTTATGAACATGTCATCTCCGGTGCGCTGGTGCCGATCATGACCCGATTCCCACCGCCGCCCGCCGGCGCCTACGTGGTCCGCCCACCCGGGCCGCATCCGGCGCGCAAGATTCACGCCCTGGCCGAACTGTTGATTGAATCGTTCGGCCAGTCACCCCATTTCGCCAAGCCTGTATCTGTGTGATACCCACCTCGGAAGAAGGACCTGTCCGATGCCAACACCTGTGCTCCATCTCTTGTGCGGCAAAATCGCTGCCGGAAAATCCACGCTGGCCCGATCATTACAGGCTGAACACTCAGCCATCCTGCTCAGCGAAGATCACTGGCTGGCCAGGCTTTACCCTGAGCAGATCAATTCGGTTGCCGACTACGTCCGCCATGCGAAGCAGATCCGTCAGGTTCTCGGCCCGCTGGTAACGGACATGCTCGCTGCGGGAGTTGCCGTGGTGCTGGATTTCCCGGCCAACACCCCGACCGACCGGCAATGGCTGCGCGGCCTCGCAGACGCGGCGCAGGTTGCTCATCGGCTGCACTACCTCGAAGTCGACGATGACACCTGCCGGCGCCGACTGCATCAGCGCAATGCACGCGCCGAGCATGAGTTCGCGGCGACCGACGCCGAATTCGATCTGATCACCAGCTACTTTCGTGCCCCGCAGGTTTCGGAGGGGCTGGTCGTTGAAGTTCATCGACTTCAGACCTGAAGGTGTCGGCTTGCTAATCAGGCAGTCATTTCCCGATTGATCGCAACCATCTGCTCGCGGGTGAACTCACTGTTTGGCGCCATGAATCGGGCCATCAAGGCATCACGGTTCAGCGGCGCGCGGGCCTTGTCCGCAGCTTCGAGCGCCTGCTTCAGTTCCGGCAAGGTCAGTTCGGTGCAGTAAGCCGGGGTCCCGGGTTGTTGACGCCATGAGTCCTGAAGGCTGCCCGCAGCGAGCGCGGTGAATCCGCTTTCTTCGACCAGATCCTGCGCGATCGCCTCGGCACGCACATCATCGCCGGCGACTGGCAAGGCGATGCGAGTTGCGGATTCGGCAGGTTGACCTTGATCGGCCAGCGTAGCGGCGAGTACGGCATTCCACGCTTTGATCAGCGGGCGGCCGATCTGCTCGCTGACCCAGACGCTCTCAGGTTTGCCCTCGTCCACTTCCTTGATCGCCCCGTCACGCTGCGGATAGTAATTGGAGGTGTCGATGACCACGACTTGCTCGGGAACCTGGCTCAGCGTCTGCTTCAGATCAGGGTATTTGGCGAAGGGAATCGACAGGATGATCACATCGACGTCGGACACCGCCTGCTCTTTGGTGACAGCCCTGGCACCGACTTCTTCAGCGAGCGCCTGAATGCTTTGCGGGTCTTTCGAGTTGGCCAGTTTGACCTGATGACCGCACGCAGCCAGCTTGCGCGCCAGCGTCGCGCCAATGTGGCCGGCGCCGATGATTCCGATGTTCATTTCAATACCCTCTCTGATACGTGTGTTATCGCCCTGTGGAGCGCGCGTTTGTCTTCAGTCATGGCTCAGTCAGCCGCCGGATGGGCAAGCGCATCCAGCGTCAGACGCAGCGCCTCAATCCCCTGCTCATCAAGCTGGCAGGCCGTCTTGATTTTGCCGGTGATGGCTCTGATGTCGTCTTCCATAGCCCGGCTTTCGGGCGTCAGGTCGATCAGCACGCGGCGCTCATCTGCCGGATCGCGCTTGCGCGTGACCAACCCGGCGCTTTCCAGCCGTTTGAGCAGCGGCGTGATGGTTCCGGCGTCCATCGCCAGGTAAGTACCGAGTTCGCCCACAGACAATGGAGCGCCATCCAGAAGCTGCAGGATCACCAGGTACTGCGGAAAGGTTAAGCCCAGCGGTTCCAGATACGGCTTGTGCAAACGCACGACCCGATTGGCGGCGGCGTAGAGGGAAAACGACAGCTGCGTTCCCACTTGGTTTCGGTTCGAGCTCATTTCATAGTTCGCTATTGTATAGTGCACTATATATTTCATGAGAACGATTCGAGTGTCAACCTGGGCAACCCAATACGGGATCGATCAGTGCCTCTGTCAGCGATCCGGATCGCCAACAGAGGAACACCGCACGCTTGGCGAATTACTTGTGCACCAGCAGCGACTTGCGCGCTGCCTTGTCCTGCTTCATGGCGGCGATTTCCCGCTCGCACGCTTCGACATCGAACGACTTGTCCCATTTGGCGATGGCGATGGTGCCTATGCCGTTACCGATCAGGTTGGTCACGGCTCGCGCCTCGTTGAGGAAGCGGTCGATGCCCAGCAGCAACACCAGGCCCACCAGCGGTATCGAGTGAATGGTGGTGAGGGTGGCCGCGAGTGTCACAAAACCTGCTCCCGCCACTCCGGCCGAGCCCTTGGACGTGAGTAGAAATACGCCGAGCAGAATCATCTGATCCATGAAGGTCAGCGGCGTGTTGGTCGCCTGGGCAATGAAAATCGCCGCCATGGTCAGGTAGATACAGGTGCCGTCTGCGTTGAAGGTGTAGCCCGTCGGCAGGACCATGCCGACCACTGATTTCTTGCAGCCGAGCTTTTCCAGTTTGACCATCATTCGCGGCAGCACCGCTTCGGTCGAGCAGGTGCCCAGGGTGATCAGGATTTCATCCTTGAAGTAGCGCAGAAACTGCATCAACGGCATGCCCGACCATCGCGCCACCGCTCCCAGCACCACAACAATGAAAATCAACGTGGTGATGTACAGCGCGACCAGCAACTGCCCCAGCGACAGCAAAGTGCCGATCCCATATTTGCCGATGGTGAACGCCATGCCAGCTCCGGCACCCAGCGGCGCCAGGCGCATGACCATCGCCACGATCTTGAACAGGCCTTGCAGGAACAGATCGATGGTGTTGATCAGCGGCTTGCTGGTTTCGCCCATTTGCACCAAGGCGACGCCCATCAGCACCGACAACAGAATCACCTGCAGCATGACGCCGTTGGAGAAGGCGCCGAGGAAAGTATGCGGAATGATATTGAGGAAAAATTCGACGAGACCGCCCTGCTCGCTCGCCGCCTGGCTGTATTTGTTGACAGCACTGCCATCGAGGGTGCCGGCGTTGATGTTCATGCCGGCGCCGGGCTTGACCACGTTGACTACGATCAGGCCGACCACCAGAGCGATGGTGGAAAGAATCTCGAAGTAGATCAGCGCTTTCACACCGATGCGACCGACCTCCTTGATACTGCCCATCTTGGCGATACCGACCACCACCGTGCCGAAAATGATCGGCGCCAGGAGCATTTTGATCAGCTTGATGAAACCGTCGGCGAACGGCTGCAGCTTGGCGCCGATGTCCGGCACGAAGTAACCGATGGCAGCACCAATGACGATGCCGATCAGCACCTGCACATAGAGCTGGCTATACCAGCGCGATTTTGAAGTTTCCACGGAAGCACCTCATTTTATTGTTGTGGTGGGCATGTGGCTTTGGCGTCGAGGATGACGCCTGAAAGTGCGGCCTCGGCAAACGAGGCCGCAGATGAAACTGAATCAGCCCTCGCCCAATTCACGCATGACGGCATACAGCGCAGACTTGGCTTCGAAGCCGACACCCGGGATCTCCGGCAGCCCGACATAGCCGTTCTCCACGCGGATACCGTCGGCAAAACCACCGAATGGCTGGAACACGTCCGGGTACGATTCGTTGCCGCCCAAGTGCAGACCGGCGGCGATGTTCAGCGACATCTGGTGACCACCATGCGGCACGACGCGACGCGAAGACCAACCCAGCTCTTCCATCACTTTCAAGGTGCGCATGTACTCGACGAGACCGTAGGACAGCGCGCAGTCGAATTGCAGGTAGTCGCGGTCAGGACGCATGCCGCCGTGGCGCAACAGGTTGCGGGCATCCTGGTGAGAGAACAGGTTTTCGCCGGTGGCCATCGGCAGTTCGTAGTGATTGGCCAGCTCAGCCTGGAGCGCGTAATCCAGCGGGTCGCCGACTTCTTCGTACCAGAACAGGTTGTACTTCTTGATCGCTTCGGCATACGCGATACCGGTCTGCAGATCGAAGCGGCCGTTGGCGTCGACCGCCAGGCGCTGGCCGTCGCCCACCACCTCCAGCACCGCTTCGATACGGCGGATATCTTCGTCCAGCGGCACCGCGCCGATCTTCATCTTGACCACGTCGTAGCCACGATCCAGATAGCCCTGCATTTCGGCCTTGAGTTTGCTCTGGTCCTTGCCCGGGTAGTAATAGCCACCCGCCGCATACACCCAGACCTTGTCATCGGCCACGCCATCGCGATAACGATCGGCAAGCAGGCGATACAGCGGTTTGCCTTCGATCTTCGCCACCGCGTCCCACACCGCCATGTCGATGGTGCCGACCGCTACCGAACGCTCGCCATGCCCGCCGGGTTTTTCGTTGGTCATCAGGGTTTTCCAGATGGCGAACGGATCGAGGTTATTGTTCTCATGATCGATCAGGGTTTCCGGGTCAGCTTCGGTGATCCGCGCCAGAAAGCGATCGCGCATCAACGCGCCCTGACCGTAGCGACCATTGGAGTTGAAGCCGTAACCGATGACCGGTTTGCCGTCACGAATCACGTCCGTAACGACCGCGACGACCGAGCAGGTCATCTTCGAAAAGTCGATGTAGGCATTGGCGATCGGGGAAGCGATGGAGACAGTTTTTTCACGGATATCGACGATACGCATGACGGGTTCCTCTTGTTGTGGTGGCCCAACGTTATGCTTTGCGACGACACCCGCCCAATGCTATTAATGCCGCGCCCTATGCACAGGAGGCATTGCCCTTGGAACTGGTTTGGCTTGAGGATTTTTCCGCGCTGGCCGAGTACGGCAGCTTTGTCCGGGCCGCTGAAGCGCGCCATGTGACGCAGCCGGCGTTCAGTCGCCGAGTGCGTTCGCTGGAGAACTGGATGGGCGTAGAACTGTTCGTGCGCACCCCGCAAGGCGCGACATTGACCGAAGCCGGCAGGCAGATTTTGCCCAGTGCCCAGGAAGCGGCCAGACGCCTGTACCGCATGCGTTCCGAAGCACAGGAAGTGGCGGGCATGGCGGCAAAAACCTTGCAGTTCGCGGCTACTCATTCGCTGTCATTCACCTTCTTCCCGCGCTGGTTGCGCAGTGCCGAAAGGGGTGCGCCGATCGATGCGGTTCGCCTGCATTCCGACAGCATGGCCGTGTGCGAACAGATGCTGATTCATGGCCAGGTGCAGTTCCTGCTGTGCCATCGCCACCCTGACGTACCGCCGTTGCTGGCACCTGATCAGTTCATTGGCAAGAAGGTCGGCGAGGATGTACTCATGCCGCTGGCGAGCGCTTCGGCGCAATTCGGCACTTCGCCCGAAACCCTCCCCTATCTGGCCTACACCCACGAATCGGGCCTGGGCCGAATCGTCGCCCACAGGCTGCACGGCAAGGCTGATTATCTGCATTTGAAACCGCTGTTCAGCAGCCACTTGGCGGCAGTGCTGATGTCGATGGCGCTGGAAAGCAAAGGCGTGGCCTGGCTGCCGAAAAGCCTGACCGAGCAGGAAATGGCCGATGGGCGTCTGGTCAGGGCACTGGACGAAAGCTGGGACATTCCATTGGAAATTCATCTGACTCGCCCGACGGCTCCGATCAGTCATTCGGCGGAGGAATTCTGGGCGAAGCTGAGGGAGTAATCTGACCGGGCTGAAGCGCGATGGCGGTGCACAGGCGTGACGAGCGTAGGCGAAATGTTGTGTCTGGGTACGACTTGATTACCGCGGCGCGGCAGCCCCTCACCCCAGCCCTCTCCCGAGGGAGAGGGAGCCGATTTGGGTGCTGTTCAAATCCTGCGTTCGGCTCGGTTGCAAAGGGTCGGCGTGT
>NZ_QETJ01000166.1:0-9881 GCF_003105095.1 Pseudomonas sp. NDM
AACCAATGTGGGAGCGAGCCTGCTCGCGAAGAGGCCGGTACAAGCGCTAAATCAACGTCTCGATGCGCAGCGAATTGGTCGAGCCCGGCTGGCCGAACGGCACGCCGGCGGTGATCAGCAATGTGTCGCCACGCTCGGCCATGCCTTGCGCCTGAGCAATCTCCAGCGCGGTCGAGCAGACTTCGTCGACCTGACGCAGGCGATCGTTGACCACCGAATGAATGCCCCAGGCCACGCTCAAGCGCCGCGCGGTTTGCAGGTTGGGCGTCAGATTGAGGATCGGTGCTTTCGGCCTCTCCCGCGATGCACGCAGCGTCGAGGCGCCCGACTCGCTGTAATTGACCAGCACCGCCACCGGCAGCACGTTGCTGATACGGCGGATCGCGCAGCTGATCGCATCGGAAACGGTCGCCTCGGCTTTCGGTCGGCTGACGTCGAGCTGGGTCTGATAATCCGGGCCGTTTTCCACCTGGCGGATGATCTTGCTCATCATCTGCACGGCTTCCAGGGGGTACTCGCCAGAGGCGGTTTCCGCTGAGAGCATCACTGCATCGGCGCCTTCGGCCACGGCGTTGGCGACGTCAGTCACCTCGGCACGGGTTGGGGCAGGGGAGAAGCGCATCGACTCGAGCATCTGCGTCGCCACCACCACCGGTTTACCCAGTGCGCGGCAGGTGGTGATGATGTTTTTCTGAATCTGCGGCACGCTTTCCGCTGGCACTTCCACGCCAAGATCCCCGCGCGCGACCATGATCGCGTCGCTCAGCTCAGCGATTTCACGCAATTGCTCGACCGCCGAAGGCTTCTCGATTTTTGCCATCAGAAACGCCTTGTTGCCGATCAATGCGCGGGCTTCGACGATGTCTTGTGGACGCTGCACGAACGACAGCGCAACCCAGTCCACGCCCAGCTCCAGACCGAAGCTCAGGTCGCGGCGATCCTTGGCGGTCAGCGGGCTGAGGTCGAGCACCGCTTGCGGCACATTCACGCCTTTGCGATCAGACAATTCGCCGCCGTTGAGCACCGTGGTGTCGATTGCATCGGCGTACTTGGTGACCACGCGCAGGCGCAGTTTGCCGTCGTCGAGCAGCAGGTCCATGCCGGCTTCCAGCGCAGCAATGATCTCTGGATGCGGCAGGTTGACCCGGCGTTCATCGCCCGGTGTCGCATCGAGATCGAGACGGAACGCCTGACCGCGATGCAACTGCACCTTGCCGTCGGCGAACTTGCCGACGCGCAGTTTCGGCCCCTGCAGATCCATCAGAATGCCCAGCGGGTAGTTGAGCTGGCGCTCGACTTCGCGGATCCACTGATAGCGCTTGGCGTGGTCGGCATGATCGCCGTGACTGAAGTTCAGGCGGAAGATGTTGACCCCGGCCTCGACCAGCTCGCGGATGTCGTCGATACCATCGACCGCGGGGCCGAGGGTGGCGAGGATTTTGACCTTTTTATCAGGCGTCATGATTTGCAGTTCTCAAGGATCAGAATGGCGCGGAAGTCGTTGACATTGGTGCGGGTCGGCTCGGTGACGATCAGCGCATCGAGCGCCTGGAAGTAGCCGTAACCATTGTTGTTATCCAGTTCGTCGCTGGCGCTCAGACCGAGGGCGGCGGCGCGGGCGTAGCTGTCCGGGGTCATGATCGCGCCGGCGTTGTCTTCCGAACCGTCGATGCCATCGGTGTCGCCGGCCAGCGCGTAGACGCCGGGCTGGCCCTTGAGGCTGTCGGTGAGGCTGAGCAGGAATTCAGCGTTACGTCCGCCCCGGCCGTTGCCGCGCACGGTGACCGTGGTTTCACCGCCGGAGAGAATCACGCAAGGTGCCGCCAGCGGCTGGCCGTGGTGGATGATCTGCCGGGCGATGCCAGCGTGGACTTTCGCCACTTCGCGGGACTCGCCCTCGAGGTCGCCGAGAATCAATGTGCTGAAACCGGCCTGACGGCACTTCACCGCCGCCGCATCCAATGATTGCTGCGGCCGGGCGATCAATTGGAAATGGCTGCGCGCCAGACTCGGGTCGCCGGGTTTTACGGTTTCCGATTCCGGACTCTGCAGCCAAGTGCGCACAGAGGCGGGGATGTCGATGCCGTAGCGCTTGATGATCGCCAATGCTTCAGCGGAGGTGCTCGGGTCGGCCACGGTCGGGCCGGAGGCGATGACCGTGGCGAGGTCGCCCGGTACGTCGGAAATCGCATAGGTGTAGACAGTCGCCGGCCAGCAGGCCTTGCCGAGGCGGCCGCCCTTGATCGCCGAGAGGTGCTTGCGCACGCAGTTCATCTCGCCGATGGTCGCGCCGGATTTCAGCAAGGCTTTGTTGATCGTTTGTTTGTCAGCGAGGGTGATGCCTTCGGCCGGCAGGGCGAGCAGGGCAGAGCCACCACCGGAGAGCAGGAAGATGACGCGATCGTCTTCGCTGAGGTTGCTGACCAGTTCGAGTACGCGTTTGGCCACGGCCAGACCGGCGGCGTCCGGCACCGGGTGCGCGGCCTCGACCACTTCGATTTTTTCGCACGGAGCGCCGTGACCGTAGCGGGTGACCACCAGGCCGGTGACTTCACCCTCCCAGCAACGCTCGACCACTTGCGCCATGGCGGCAGCGGCTTTGCCGGCGCCGATGACGATGACTCGACCGCTGTGATCGGCAGGCAGATGGGCTTCGAGGACTTGGTTCGGATGCGCCGCGTCGATGGCTGTGGCAAACAGCTCGCGCAGCAGTTGTTGCGGATCGACCGACATGGCGGGCTCCCGGAATTCTTGTTATTCGAATGGGCGACTCAGATCCCTGTAGGAGTGAGCCTGCTCGCGAACGCGGTATGTCAGCCAACATGGATGTTGAATGTGAAGCCGCTTTCGCGAGCAGGCTCGCTCCCACAGGGTTTTGTGCAGGCTTTATTTATTGTCGCGGATCGAGAAATTGGCCATGTGCTCAAGGCCCTTGATCAGCGCCGAGTGATCCCAATTGCTACCACCGATGGCCGCGCAGGTGCTGAACACTTGCTGGGCGTTGGCGGTGTTCGGCAGGTTGATGTTCAGCTCCTTGGCGCCTTGCAGGGCCAGGTTCAGGTCCTTCTGGTGCAGGCTGATGCGGAAGCCCGGGTCGAAGGTGCCTTTGATCATGCGCTCGCCGTGCACTTCGAGAATCTTCGAAGAGGCGAAACCACCCATCAGGGCTTCACGCACCTTGGCGGGATCAGCACCGTTTTTCGAGGCGAACAGCAGCGCTTCGGCAACGGCCTGGATGTTCAGGGCAACGATGATCTGGTTGGCGACCTTGGCGGTCTGGCCGTCGCCATTGCCACCGACCAGGGTGATGTTCTTGCCCATGGCCTGGAACAGCGGCAGGGCGCGTTCGAAGGCATCGGCGTCGCCACCGACCATGATGCTCAGGGTCGCGGCTTTGGCACCGACTTCACCGCCTGACACGGGAGCATCGAGGTATTGCGCGCCTTTCTCGTTGATTTTCGCCGCGAAGGCTTTGGTGGCGGTCGGCGAGATCGAGCTCATGTCGATGACCACTTTGCCCTTGCCTATGCCGGCGGCAACGCCGTCGGCGCGGAACAGCACGTCATCGACCTGCGGGGTATCCGGGACCATGACGATGATGAATTCGGCTTCCTGCGCCACTTCGCGCGGGTTCGCAAGGGCAACGGCGCCAGCGGCGACCAGATCGGCCGGGGCCGCGTCGTGGTGTTGCGACAGGAACAGGCTGTGACCGGCTTTCTGCAGGTTCGCCGCCATTGGGTGGCCCATGATGCCGGTGCCGATGAATCCGATTTTAGCCATGAGAAAATCCTCTTGTTTTTGTCGTGCGCAAGCAAATAGGGGAGCTGCATTTCTGTAGGAGTGAGCCTGCTCGCGATAGCGGTTTGTCAGGCGAGATGGATATTGAATGTGCCGGCCTCATCGCGAGCAGGCTCACTCCTACAGAGGATTTGCTGTGTTCTCAGATTGCGTTGTGGGTTTTCAGCCAGCCGAGGCCAGCCTCGGTGGTGGTCAACGGCTTGTATTCACAGCCGACCCAACCCTGATAACCGATGCGGTCGAGGTGTTCGAACAGGAAGTGGTAGTTGATTTCACCGGTGCCCGGCTCGTTGCGCCCCGGGTTGTCCGCCAGTTGCACATGGTTGATCTCGCCCAGGTGCGATTGCAGGGTGCGGGCCAGATCACCTTCCATGATCTGCATGTGATAGATGTCGTATTGCAGGAACAGATTGGCGCTGCCGACCTGCTCGCGAATCGACAGGGCTTGCGCCGTGTTGTTCAGGTAGAAACCGGGAATGTCGCGGGTATTGATCGCTTCCATCACCAGTTTGATGCCCGCCGCTTGCAGCTTGTCGGCGGCGTATTTGAGGTTGGCGACGAAGGTTTTTTCCACCGTGGCATCGTCAACGCCTTGCGGACGAATGCCGGCCAGGCAGTTGACCTGGGTGTTGCCCAGCACTTGTGCGTAGGCAATCGCCAGATCGACCCCGGCGCGGAATTCTTCGACCCGATCCGGCAGGCAGGCGATACCGCGCTCGCCCTTGGCCCAGTCACCGGCCGGCAGGTTGAACAGCACTTGGGTCAGACCGTTGGCCTCGAGTCTTGCCTTGATTTCGGCGGAGCTGAAGTCGTACGGGAACAGGTATTCCACGCCACTGAAACCGGCCTTGGCGGCGGCGTCGAAACGGGCAAGGAAATCCTGTTCGGTGAACAGCATGGACAGGTTGGCTGCGAAACGCGGCATGGTGGTCTCCTAAAAACTGATGAGGCACGGTAGATCAGACTGAACGCGATCAGTCCCCTCTCCTTGGGGAGAGGGTTAGGGTGAGGGGGGAATCCTGAATCTGATCCCGATTGTACGAGCACCGCAAAACCTTTCCCTCACCCCAGCCCTCTCCCAGAGGGAGAGGGGGCTAAAAGCAATCAATCAAGCAACGAAATCGCCGTCGGCGCGTCGTTGCCGACCAGCGCCAGGTCTTCGAATTCGTTGACCGCGTTGATCTCGGTACCCATGGAGATGTTGGTCACACGCTCCAGGATGATCTCGACGATCACCGGCACCTTGAACTCTTCGATCATCTGTTCGGCCTTGCGCAGGGCAGGGGCGATTTCCGATGGTTCGAACACGCGCAGCGCCTTGCAACCGAGGCCTTCAGCGACTGCGATGTGGTCAACCCCGTAACCGTTGAGTTCCGGCGCATTCAGGTTATCGAAGGACAGCTGCACGCAGTAGTCCATTTCGAACCCGCGCTGCGCCTGACGGATCAGGCCCAGGTACGAGTTGTTCACCACGACGTGGATATACGGCAGTTTGAACTGAGCGCCGACCGCCAGTTCTTCGATCATGAACTGGAAATCATAGTCTCCCGACAGGGCCACGACTTTGCGGTTCGGATCGGCCTTGACCACGCCCAGCGCCGCCGGAATGGTCCAGCCCAACGGGCCGGCCTGGCCACAGTTGATCCAGTGACGCGGCTTGTAGACGTGCAGGAACTGCGCGCCGGCAATCTGCGACAGACCAATGGTGCTGACGTAGCAGGTGTCCTTGCCGAACACCTGATTCATTTCCTCGTAAACGCGCTGCGGTTTGACCGGCACGTTGTCGAAGTGAGTCTTGCGGTGCAGGCTGGCTTTGCGCTGCTGGCAATCCTGCAGCCAGGCACTGCGGTTTTTCAGCTTGCCGGCGGCTTGCCATTCCCGCGCCACTTCGATGAACACGGTCAGCGCGGCGGCGGCGTCAGAGACGATGCCCAGATCCGGGGTGAACACACGGCCGATCTGCGTGCCTTCGATGTCGACGTGAATGAACTTGCGACCTTCGGTGTACACGTCCACCGAACCGGTGTGACGGTTGGCCCAGCGGTTACCGATGCCCAGCACCACGTCGGATTTCAGCATCGTCGCGTTGCCGTAACGGTGCGACGTCTGCAGACCGACCATGCCGACCATCAGCGGGTGATCGTCAGGGATGGTGCCCCAGCCCATCAGGGTCGGGATGACCGGGATGCCGGTCAGTTCGGCGAACTCGACCAACAGATCGCTGGCGTCGGCATTGATGATGCCGCCACCGGCGACCAGCAACGGACGCTCGGCCTGATCCAGCAGCGCCAGCGCCTTCTCGACCTGCACGCGGGTCGCGGTCGGTTTGGCGAGGGGCAGCGGTTGGTAAGCGTCAATATCGAATTCGATCTCGGCCATCTGCACGTCGAATGGCAGGTCGATCAGCACTGGGCCCGGACGGCCGGAGCGCATTTCATAAAAAGCTTTCTGGAAGGCGTAAGGCACCTGGCCCGGTTCGAGCACCGTGGTCGCCCACTTGGTGACTGGCTTGACGATGCTGGTGATGTCGACAGCCTGGAAGTCTTCCTTGTGCATCCGGGCGCGGGGTGCCTGGCCGGTGATGCAGAGAATTGGAATCGAGTCGGCCGAGGCGCTGTAGAGCCCGGTGACCATGTCGGTACCGGCCGGGCCGGACGTGCCGATGCACACGCCGATGTTGCCGGCCTTGGTGCGGGTGTAGCCCTCGGCCATGTGCGAGGCGCCTTCAACGTGGCGAGCAAGGACGTGATCGATGCCACCGACCTTTTGCAAGGCGGAGTACAGCGGGTTGATCGCTGCGCCCGGGATGCCAAAAGCGGTATCAACCCCTTCGCGGCGCATCACCAGAACGGCGGCTTCGATTGCTCTCATTTTGCTCATGGTTTTGTGCCTCTTTACGTTTTGTAATTGTATACAAGTGGCTTTGCGCAGAGTGTATTCACGGCGGACGGCGCAGGTCAATCCATTTTCTCAAGCGTCTGTTTCATTCGTCGGAAGCCGCTTGTGCTGTGGCTTTTCGTCGCATGCGGCGCTTTTCGAGAATTATTGTATACAAAAAACTAACTCATTGTGTTCTATTTGTTGCATCGGACTGTGGCAGAAACGCGCAGTCCCACGACTTTCCCTATAACAAAATGAGGACGGCACCATGAGCGCTTTAACCTTGAAAGTCGCAGTCAACCTGGTCAGCGAAGCCATCAGTGCGGGGCGCGGCATCAACGCCGCGCCACTGACCATCGCGGTACTCGACACCGGCGGCCACCTGATCGCCCTGCAACGCGAAGACGGTGCCAGCCTGTTGCGCCCCGACATCGCTATCGGCAAAGCCTGGGGCGCCATCGCCCTGGGCAAAGGCTCACGCCTGCTCGCCCAGGACGCCCAACAACGCCCGGCCTTTTTTTCTTCGTTGAACAGCATGGGGCAGGGCAGCGTTGTGCCGGCACCGGGTGGTGTGTTGATCCGCAATCAGGCGGGTGAAGTGCTGGGCGCGATCGGGATCAGCGGAGATTTGTCGGATGTGGATGAGCAGGTGGCGATCAAAGCGGTGGAGGCGCTGGATCTGAGGGCGGATGGGGGGGTGGTTGCTTGAATTTGCGGTGATTGAGCTATGGCCATCGCGAGCAGGCTCACTCCTACAGTGGATCTGGGTTCAGACACAAAATGTTGGAACGCCACAAAACCCCTGTAGGAGTGAGCCTGCTCGCGATAGCTATCTTCCGGACACATCCTGCCAACAGTCTGCCCACTCCATTTGCATCCCCGGTACTAGCCTCTTATGACTTGATCACAGGAGGCAAAGGAATGCCAGATCTACCTGCTGCACATAAATTGCGAGTCGGGCGATATGCCGAAGTCAGCCGAATCTATCTGTTAACCAGCAACACCCATGAACGAAGGCCGGTTTTCAAGGATTTTGCCTTGGGCAAGCTGGTCGCTGATCAATTCCAAAATGCCCAGGATTCCGGGCTTGTGAATTCGCTGGCTTAGGTCGTCATGCCTGATCATTTCCATTGGCTAATTGAATTACGACGAGGCTCATTGAGTGAGCTGATACAGAAAACCAAGTCGATGAGTACCAGATCCGTAAGACAGGCTACCGGAGATAACAGTGTTCTCTGGCAGAGAGGTTTTCATGATCGGGCGTTGCGGCGGGAGGAGAACCTGGTGAAAGTGGCGCGGTATGTAGTAGCCAACCCATTGCGGGCCGGGCTGGTGGAGAAGCTTGGCGACTATCCACTATGGGGTGCGATTTGGGTTTGAGTGGGGACCGTATCGCCTCGATCGCGAGCAGGCTCACTCCTACAGGGGAACGTATTCCAAATGTAGGAGTGAGCCTGCTCGCGATTGCGTTGCTGCGGTCTTTCAGTCCGGCTCACATCCCTTCAACACCAACCGGATAATCGTCTGCGCGGCCGCTTCATAATCGGCTTCGTCGAGCTTGTCTTTCCCGGTCACCGCAGATATCTGCCAGTCGAAGTCGGCGTAGGTCTGGGTGGCGGCCCAGATGCTGAACATCAGGTGGTTGGGGTCGATCGGGGCGATCTGGCCGCGGTCGATCCAGCTCTGGATGCAGGCGATGTTGTGCTTGGCCTGGGCGTTGAGCTGCTCGACCAGGTCCGCGCTCAGGTGCGGCGCGCCGTGCATGATTTCGCTGGCGAACACCTTGGAGGCGTAAGGCAGGTCGCGGGAGATGCGGATCTTCGAGCGGATGTAGCCGCTCAGCACTTCGCTCGGCACGCCATCCGGGTTGAACGGGGTCGAGGCCTGCAGAATCGGCTCGATGATGCTTTCCAGCACCTCGCGGTAGAGGTTTTCCTTGGATTTGAAGTAGTAGTAGACGTTGGGCTTGGGCAATCCCGCCTTGGCGGCGATGTCGCTGGTTTTGGTCGCCGCAAAGCCCTTGTCGGCAAACTCTTCGCTGGCGGCGCGCAGGATCAGTTCTTTGTTACGCTCGCGGATTGTGCTCATAAACCCGGTGGTTCCTTGCCTGTTCTGGCGGTGGCGCATGGTAGCACCGGCCTTGAGCGGCGCTCAACAATGCAGCCTGTGGCCGGCGGTCGCGTTATGCTTGGCAACATTCATACACAGAAGGAAACAGGATTCATGGCAGGAAGCAGTTTGCTGGTGCTGATCGATGACATCGCCACCGTTCTGGATGACGTTGCATTGATGACGAAAATGGCCGCCAAGAAGACTGCCGGCGTGCTCGGTGACGACCTGGCGCTCAACGCCCAGCAGGTCTCGGGCGTGCGCGCCGAGCGGGAAATTCCCGTGGTGTGGGCGGTGGCCAAGGGCTCGTTCGTCAACAAACTGATCCTCGTGCCGTCGGCGCTGGCGATCAGCGCCTTCGTGCCATGGCTGGTGACGCCGCTGTTGATGGTCGGCGGTGCGTATCTGTGCTTCGAGGGTTTCGAGAAACTTGCGCACAAGTTCCTGCACAGCAAAGAGGAAGACGAAGCTGGGCACGCGCAGTTGACCGAGGCCGTCGCCGACCCGACCACCGATCTGGTGGCGTACGAAAAGGACAAGATCAAAGGCGCGATCCGCACCGACTTCATTCTTTCGGCAGAAATCATCGCCATCACCCTCGGCACCGTGGCAGATGCCTCGCTGACCCAGCAAGTGGTTGTCATGTCCGGCATCGCCATCGTCATGACCGTTGGCGTTTACGGTTTGGTGGCGGGCATCGTCAAACTTGACGATCTGGGCCTGTGGCTGACGCAGAAGCCCGGGCAAATGGCGAAAAAGATCGGCGGCGGCATCCTCAGCGCCGCGCCGTACATGATGAAAACCCTGTCGGTGGTCGGTACGGCGGCGATGTTCCTGGTCGGCGGCGGCATCCTGACTCATGGCGTGCCGGTGCTGCATCACTGGATCGAAGGTGTCGGCGCAGCGGCGGGCAGCGCCGGGTTCGCCGTGCCGATGCTGCTCAATGGTGTTGCGGGGATTATTGCCGGCGCCGTGGTGCTGGCGGTAGTGAGTGTCGTGGGCAAGCTCTGGCGCGCAATCAAAGGCTGAATACAGCCCCCTGTAGGAGTGAGCCTGCTCGCGATAGCGGTTTGTCAGCCGGACAGGTGGTGACT
>NZ_QETJ01000167.1:0-9697 GCF_003105095.1 Pseudomonas sp. NDM
CATTGGAATGCGATCTCCTGTAGGAGCTGCCGAAGGCTGCGATCTTTTGGCGTCATTCGACTCAACGAAACCCTTCGCGCAAATCACCTTCACGTGCCAGAAACCGTCCTGCCCTGCTCCCATTCGCCTGCCCGTCGCGATAGCTCAACACGCCGTTGACCCACACCCCGTCAATCCCCTGCGCCGCGCGCTGCGGATCGTTGAAATCGGCCACATCGCGCACGGTGTGCGGATCGAACAACACCAGATCGGCCCAGTGTCCTTCACGAATCTCGCCCCTTTCTTGCAAGCCAAAACGCGCCGCCGACAAACCGGTCATCTTGTGCACGGCGGTGTGCAGCGGAAACAACCCGACGTCGCGGCTGAAATGGCCGAGCACCCGTGGGAAAGCGCCCCACAGGCGCGGATGCGGGAACGGGTCTTCCGGCAGTCCGTCAGATCCGACCATCGACAGCGGATGGGCGAGGATTCTTCGTACATCCGCCTCATCCATGCCGTAGTACACCGCGCCGGCCGGTTGCAGACGTTTCGCGGTTTCTTCCAGCGACAGTTTCCATTCGCCAGCAATGTCGATCAGGTCGCGCCCGCTGACTTCCGGGTGCGGTGTCGACCAGGTGATGGTGATGCGATGGGCGTCGGTGACTTGCTTCAAATCCAAAGTCGAAGAACTCGCGGCATAGGGATAGCAATCGCAGCCGACCGGATGGGTTTTCGCTGCCTCTTCCAGCGCTGCCAGCAGCTGCGGACTGCGGCCCCAATTACCGACGCCGGCGCATTTGAGGTGGGAAATGATCACCGGCGATCGCGCATGCCGGCCGATCTGGAACGCCTCGTCCATCGCCTCCAACACCGGGGCGAATTCGCTGCGCAAATGGGTGGTGTACACCGCGCCGAACGCCGTCAGTTCTTCGGTCAGTTGCATGACCTCATCGGTGGACGCGTTGAAGGCGCTGGCGTAGGCCAGGCCTGTGGATAACCCCAACGCGCCGGCCGCGAGGCTGTCGCGCAACTGCTCGCGCATCGCACTGATTTCAGCGGGCGTCGCGCTGCGCAACAAGTCGTCGAGGTGATTGCTGCGCAGCGCCGTGTGGCCGACCAGCGCGGCGACATTCAGCGTGGGGTTGGCCGCTTCGACGGCGGCGCGATAGTCGCTGAAACGTGGATAAATAAACGCTGCGGCAGTGCCGAGCAGGTTCATCGGATCCGGCGGATTGCCCTTCAAACTCACTGGCGAAGCGCTGATCCCGCAGTTGCCAACGATCACCGTGGTCACGCCCTGGCTGAGTTTGGGCAGCATTTCAGGTTGGCGGATGACCACGGTGTCGTCGTGGGTGTGCACGTCAATGAAACCCGGCGCCAGCACCCGGCCGGCGGCGTCGATTTCTTCGGTGGCGCGGGCGTCAGGCAGATCGCCGATACGCTCGATGCGACCATTGAGAATCGCCACGTCTGCGCGGTAGCCCGGCGTGTTGCTGCCGTCGATGACCACGGCGTTGCGGATCAGGGTGTCGTACTGCATGTCAGTCTCCCAGCGGCAGGTGATCGTCGCCGCCACGGTATTCGTCGAGGGCGAGTTTGATTCGCCGCAGACGTTCTTGATTGTCTTCAGGGCTGGCCAGCGCCAGCTCGGTGGCGAGCACGTCGATAGCGAGCAGCATGCCGTAGCGCGCCGCCGTGGGTTTGTAGATGAACGAGGTTTCCGCGCCTTGCAGCGGCAGGACGACGTCGGCCAGTTCGGCCAACGGTGAATCGCCGCGAGTGATGGCGAGGATGCGCGCGCCGTAGTTGCGCGCCAGTTCGACCGTTTCCAAAAGCTCCGGGGTGATGCCGGTCAGCGAGCAGACGATCAGCACTTGCTCTGCGTTCAAACTGGCGGCGGTTACGCGCATCATCACCGCGTCGTGACACACGGCGATCGGGTAACCGAGGCGCACCAGGCGCACCTGCAATTCATCGCTGCACAGGGTCGAGCAACCGCCCATGCCGAACGCGTGAATCATCCGCGCCTGGCTGAGCAATTTCACCGCATCGGCAAAACGCGATTCGTCGAAACCGGCCAGATGCTGACGCAGGGTGGTTTCGATATCGCCGACGATTTGCCCGTAGAACGCCGACTGCTCAGGCGTGCCCGCCGGGTCGAGAAAGCGGCTGCCCACGCCGCTGGCCTGGGCCAGTTGCAGGCGCAGGTCACGCAGGTCGCGGCAGCCAACCGTGCGGGCAAAACGCGACAGCGTAGCGGTGCTGACTTCGGCGCGTTGTGCGAGGTCTTCGAGGCTGGCGCTCGCGGCAAAGCCGACATCGTCGAGCATCAGCCGAGCGATGCGACCCTCGCCGGCGCTGAAGGAATCCTGGCGGGCGCGGATCTGGTAGAGGATGTCCATGGGCGGCAGGCTCCGGTTACAGCAGGTAGGAAAGGCCGACGGTCAGGGCGAAGGCGACCAGCGAGATCAATGTCTCGAGCACGGTCCAGGTCTTGAACGTCTGTGCGACCGTCATGTTGAAGTATTCCTTGATCAACCAGAAGCCGCCGTCGTTGACGTGGGAAAAGATAACCGAGCCGGCGCCAGTCGCCAGCACTAAAAGTTCAGGGTGTGGATAACCCAGACCGATGGCCACCGGCGCGACAACACCTGATGCGGTGGTCATCGCCACGGTTGCAGAACCGGTGGCAACGCGCATCAGTGCTGCGAACAGCCAGCCCATGATCAGCGGCGACAGGTGAAATTCGTGAGCGAGGCCGACGATCTGATCGGTGACGCCGGCATCCACCAGAATCCGGTTCAAGCCACCGCCAGCGCCGACCAGCAAGGTGATGCTGGCGGTGGGCGCGAGGCATTCGTTGGTGAATTTGAGGATCGATTCGCGGTTGAAGCCTTGGGCGATGCCCAGCGTCCAAAAGCTCAGCAAGGTCGCCAGCAACAGCGCGATCACCGAGTTGCCGATGAACAACAGGAACTGGTTGAACGCGCTGCCGGGAGTGGAAATCAGGTTGGCCCAGCCGCCGATCAGCATCAGCACCACCGGCAGCAGAATGGTTGCCATGGTGATGCCGAAACCCGGCAGTTTGTCGCGCGGTTCGCGGTCGAGAAATTGCTTTTCCAGGGGATTGTCCGCCGGCAATTGAATGCGCGGCACGATGAACTTGGCGTACAGCGGGCCGGCGATGATCGCGGTCGGGATGCCGATCGCGATGGCGTACAGCAAGGTCTGCCCGACCGAGGCCTGATAGGCCTGCACCGCGAGCATCGCCGCCGGGTGCGGTGGCACCAGCGCATGCACCACCGAGAGCCCGGCAACCATCGGCAGACCGACCATCAGAATCGACACGCCAACGCGGCGGGCGACGGTGAAGGCGATTGGCACCAGCAGGACGAAACCGACTTCGAAGAACAGCGGCAAGCCGACCAGAAATGCGATGCAGACCATCGCCCAATGTGCGTTTTTCTCGCCGAATCGCTCGATCAGCGTCCGCGCCATCTGCTCGGCGCCACCGGACTCGGCCATCATCTTGCCGAGCATCGTCCCCAACGCCACCACCAGCGCAATATGCCCTAGCGTCTTGCCGACGCCGGCCTCATACGCACCGACCACAGCCGACGGCGGCATCCCGGCCACCAGCGCCAGGCCCAGGGAAATCAGAGTGATGACAATGAACGGATTGAGCCGGTAACGGGCGATCAACACGATCAGTGCAATGATGGCCACGGCGGCATACACCAGCAGCCAATAGCCGAAGGAAGGCGTCATGCGGTACTCCTCGAGAGGGTCACGTTCGAATGGGTTGTGAAACTCATAAATCATTTCGAGATAGAGATTTCAAACCGCATGAAAATAATTTTCGTGGAGAGACAAGGTGTGTCGCAGGTGAGTATGTGCTGTCGTGATTAATGAAAATTGCGGGGCGGGATTTTCATGCCTTTCCAGATCACCACATAAACCTGTGGGAGCGAGCTTGCTCGCGATTGCGGTGGGTCAAAACAAGATTATTTGCCTGACACAGCGCTATCGCGAGCGGGCTCACTCCTACAGATTTTGATCGCATTCTTTCAGGCAGAACGCGGTCACCTGTAGGAGTGAGCCTGCTCGCGATTGCGGTGGGTCAAAACAAGATCATTTGACTGACACGACGCTATCGCGAGCAGGCTCACTCCTACAGTTTTTGATCGCATTCCTCCAGACAGAACGCGGTCACCTGCTCGCGAATGGCTTCACTCGGTGCGCGCTGGACTCACACCATTTCGCTACGAATCCATTCAACCACCGACGTGCGTTTCGGCGTCCAGCCCAGCAGTTCGCGGGCGTGTTTGCCGCGTACGCGGCTGTTGGAGCCGAGGCCGTAGTTGGCCATTTCATAGCCCCATTCCGCTTCGGCGTCTTGCAGTGGCCAGTCTTGCGGTTTGCCCAGGTTGAGGGCTTCGGCCATGGCGGTGGTCATGTCGATGAACGACGCTTCACCGCTTTCAACGAAGTAGAAAGTGCCCGGCACATTCCTGGTCAGCGCCAGCAGATACAGGGCGACGACGTCCTCGATGTGCACGTTGGACCAGATGTTCTGGCCGCTGCCAACGTGGCGCACCACGCCGCTCTTGCGCGCCTGTTTCAGCAGTCGCGGCAATTGCACGCTGTCGCGTTTGACGCCCAGGCTGTGGCCGTAGATCAGGGTGTTGCAGATCACCGCCGAGTTGACGCCGTCCTTCGCCGCCGCGAGCACCAGGTTGTCGATGGCCACGCGATCGGCTTTATCGACGGTCGGTTCCGGCAGGTTGTCTTCGTAATAAATGACGTCGCTGGATTTGCCGCCGGACGCATCGCCGACGATGCTCGAACCGCTGGTGTGCAGAAAGACTTTATTGGAACCGCGCAAAGCGTCGAGCAACGCTTCAACCGCGCCGCGATGATCGCTGCTGGCCGCGTTGATCACCGCATCTGCAGCACGCGCCTGTTCCGTCAGCAATTGGCTGTCATCGAGGGTGCCGATTACCGCGTTCATGCCCAGCGCTTTAAGTTCGTCAGCCTGCTCGGCGCTGCGCACCAGACCAGTAACCTTGTGCCCGGCCTGAACCAGACCGGTGGCGATGGAACCGCCGATAAAACCGGCCGCGCCGGTAACGAAAACATTCATGGATTAACTCCCTGCGTGAATAAGTGATGCAACGAGTATCGGCCGATGAAACCCGGCGAAAAACCCGCCCTCGGCCAATTCACTCTTGCGCAGGGATCACGAATCAGCCCTTGAATTCGGCGCTGGCGTAGGCGGCGAGTTTGCCCTGGATAAAGTCGAGGAAGCACTGGATGCGCAACGCCAGCTGCGAGTTGCGGTAGTACACCGCGTTGATCGGCTGGCGGTAGCCGCTGTTGAATTCGCCGAGCAGGACTTTCAGGCGTCCGGCGCGAATATCGTCGATGGTCATGAAGTGCGACAGACAAGCGATGCCCTGCCCTTCCAGCACCAAATGACGCACGGTCTCGCCGCTGGAGGCGCTGATCGCCGGGGTGATCGGCCAGCGATCGCCATGCACATAGCGCAGCGGCCATTGGTTGAGGCCTTCGTTCTGGGTGAAGCCGAGCAGCGTGTGTTCACTCAGGTCTGCGACCTGCCGGGGCGCGCCGTGTTTTTTCAGGTAAGCAGGGCTGGCAACAATCAGCAACGGACTGCAGCCGAGCGAACGCGCATGCAACGTCGAGTCGGCGAGGGTGCCGATGCGGATGGCGACGTCGGTGCTTTGTTCCAGCAGGTCAATGATCAGGTCATTGCTGTTGAGTTCGAGCTGAATGTCCGGATACAACTGCCGGAACTCGTCGATGTAGGGGACGATGGCGTGGAGCATGAACGGCGAGGCGGCGTTGATGCGCAAACGTCCGGACGGAGTCTGCTGGCGCGAGGACAGGCGTTCTTCGAGTTGATCCATCTGATCGAGGATCAGCTTGGCCTGTTCGAAGAAATACTTGCCCTCCTCGGTCAGGTCCATGCGCCGCGTGGTGCGGTTGATCAGCGTGGTGTCGAGTTTGGCTTCGAGCCGGGACAGCGTGCGGCTCACCGCCGACGGCGTCTGCCCGACCTGCTCGGCGGCGGCGGAAATCGAACCGCATTCGATCACGCAGACGAAAATCTGCAACTCATCGGATCTGGCTTTCACGGGTGTCCTCGCTGGAATCGCCGATCGCAGCCAGTCGCCATGCCCCCTGCAGGAGCTGCCGAAGGCTGCGATCTTTTGCTATGACCCCGATATTAGCCTGAAAGCCTCAAGCCTTGAGGCCAAACACCTCAGTCAGATGCTGCTCATAGCGCACCACATCATTCTCGATATTTGGACGCTTCATCACGTCAACGCAGAGGAAGGTCGGCAGCGCGGTCATGCCAAGGAATTCGTTGGCCTTGTGGAACGGGAAGTACACGGCGTCCACGCCTTTGGCTTCGAAGAAATCCGTCGGGTCATCGAAGGCTTGCTGCGGCGCGTTCCAGGTCAGCGACAGCATGTATTGCTTGCCCTGAATCAGACCGCCACTGCCGTACTTCTGCGAGGCATCGGAACGGGTGCGACCGTCGCTGGCGTAGAGGCTGCCGTGGCCTTCAGTGAAGACTTCGTCGATGTACTTTTTCACCGTCCACGGCGCGCCCATCCACCAGCCCGGCATCTGATAAATGATGACGTCGGCCCAGAGGAATTTCGCCACTTCTTCAGCAACGTCGTAGCCCTCATCAATGAAGGTGGTCTTGACGTCGACACCGCCGCGATCGAGCACGCTCAGCGCGGTTTCGTGCAAGGTGGTGTTGTAGCGGCCATCGGAGTGGGCGAATTTTTTACCGCCATTGAGCAACAGGACTTTTTTCATCGGAAAACCTCGGCGCAGCCCTTGGGGCTGGTGGCAACATTAAATGGAATGGCGGCAGATTAACCATCGATCTCGCGCGGAAACAGCCATGTCAGCGCAAAATACATTTGATCAAAACGCACGAATCGATAGCCAATTGTTGCCGTAACATCCGACGCTTTCTGCATTCGAGGAAGTTGTGATGAGTGAACGTCAGGGTTTCATCCTGCACGCCAAGACCCGCCCGGAAAAAGCCGCCGAGTTCGAAGCGCTGTTCCGCGCCTATGTCGAGCCGAGCCGCGCCGAACCGGGCTGCATCGAGTACCACATGCTGCGGGACAAAGAGGATCCGACGCTGTTTATCTTCTACGAGATCTGGGCAAGTCAGGCGCATCTGGATGTGCACTCAGCGTTGCCGCACATGAAAGCGTTCTTCGCCAAACGCATGGAGTACTTGGAACGCGATTTCGATATTCGCCCGATCGACATGCTCAGCGAATCGTCGGCTAGCCGCTGATCAGCAAATGGGCGCCGAGCGCGCCCAGTCCGATAAAGAACACCCGCTTGAACAGCACCGCACTGATGCGCTGACGCAGCCATTGGCCGAGCCACATGCCGAGCATGGCCGGGATCAGCGCCAGCAGCGAGGCGCTCAATTCACCCCCGCCAAGTGCGCCGTGCCAGAGCAGCCCGAGCGCCAGCGCCAGGGTCGAAACGGTGAAGGACAGACCGAGCGCCTGCACCAGCTCATCGCGGCTCAGACCCATTGCTTGCAGGTACGGCACCGCCGGAATCACGAAGACGCCGGTGGCGGAGGTGATGACGCCGGTGATCAGGCCACACAGCGGACCGAGCCAGCGCTCATGGCGCGGGTTGACGTGCAGCGTCGGCAGAAACAGCCCGCTCAACGCATACAGCAACAGCGCCGCGCCGAGCCCGCGCACGACCCAGTGCCCACCGGAAATGCCGATCAAGAGGGTGCCGATGCCGGTGCCGAGGAAGATCAGCAGCAGCATGGGCCAGAGGCGTTTGATCAAGCCATGCAGATGCCCGCCGAAGGCCAGTTGCCAGAGGTTGGTCAAAGTCGCAGGGATGATCAACAAAGCGGCTGCCTGCGCCGGCGCCATAGCCAGACCGAGCAGGCCCATGGCAACGGTGGGCAGGCCGAGCCCGATCACGCCTTTGACCATGCCGGCGAGGATGAAGGTGGCGATGACCAGCAGCGAAAGGGTCGGGCCCAGGTTTTGGTAGAAGTCGGTTAGCGTGTGCATTGGGGTAAATGTGCGCTGATCCGGAGCGGGTGAAAATCTGCCATATACTGAGGCTGCCTCTTCCTTTGCAAGAGGCTGACATTTTAATCAGGGCATCTGGCCCTATCGCGAGCAGGCTCACTCCTACAGTTTTGTGTTCGCGGCAGATCCCTTGTAGGAGTGAGCCTGCTCGCGATGAGGCCAGCCCAGACACCACAAAAACCAGAGGCAAACCCCCTGCACTTCGACCTCACCGACCTGCGCCTCTACCTGCACATCATCGACACCGGCAACATCACCGCCGGTGCCCTGCGCAGTCATTTATCCCTCGCCGCCGCCAGCGCCAGAATCCGCGCGATGGAAGCCTCGCTGGGCGCCGAATTCCTCGACCGTGGTCGGCGTGGCGTCACCCCGACGCCCGCCGGGAAAGCCCTCTCCCGCCACGCGCGCATTCTTATGCAACAGGCCGAGCGCCTGCAGCAGGAACTCGCTGAATACGCACAAGGCGTCAAAGGCCAGGTGCGGCTGTTGTGCAACACCACGGCGATCACCGAATACCTGCCGGAAGTGCTCGCGGATTTCCTGCGCAGCCATCCCAATCTGGACATCGATCTGCAGGAACTGCCTAGCGCGCGGATCACCCATGCCTTGCGTGAAGGCGCAGCGGATCTGGGCATCGTGTCCGACGCGGTCGACAGCAACGGCCTACAGACGCAGGCTTTTCGCGACGATCCGCTGGTGCTGATTCTGCCGCTTGACCACCCGTTGTCTGACGCCGCCGAGGTCAGTTTCAGCGACGCGTTGCAGCATGACTTTGTCGGACTGAGTGCCGACAGCGCACTGGCGATTTATCTGGAAGAACAGGCGCTGCACAGCGGCGCGCGGATGCAGGTGCGCATTCGCGCCGATGGCTTCGATGGGGCGATGCGCATGGTCGCCCGAGGCGCCGGACTGGCCATCGTGCCGTTGGCGGCTGTCGAACGCGCGAAGGTCGAACACTTCAAATGTGTGGCGCTCAATGAACCGTGGGCGCGCCGCACGTTATTGCTCTGCGCGAGAGACTTCGCCGCGCTGCCGGGTTATGCCCAGGCATTGTTGCAAGCGCTCACCGCTGCGCGCGTTTCTGAGCACTCCGATGTCGACCCCAGACAACTGAGCGACAACCGGGCGCTATAGGGTGCGACTTCAATTCTCAAGTCCACTTGCCCGGAGTCCCTCATGACCGCGACCGCCCCTATCACCGTTCTGCGCGACACTCACCCGCTGCCGGTACTCGATGCCTGCAAGTGGGAAAAACTCGAAGGCGACCCGCACACCGTCAACCTCAACGCCTACACCAGCGAAGACGGCAGCAAGATCATGGGCACCTGGATCTGCACGCCGGGCAAGTGGCGCGTCGATTATGTGAAGTGGGAATACTGCCATTTCCAGGAAGGCTACTGCGTGATCACCCCGGACGGCATGGCGCCGATTCACCTGCGCGCCGGCGATATCTTCGTGGTTGAGCCGGGCATGAAAGGCACGTGGGAAGTGGTCGAGACCGTGCGCAAGTATTTCGTCTTCGCCTGATAAAGCAAAAGATCGCAGCCTTCGGCAGCTCCTACAGGAACGCATTCCCATGTAGGAGCTGCCGA
>NZ_QETJ01000168.1:0-9483 GCF_003105095.1 Pseudomonas sp. NDM
ATGGCGTCGGCACGTTCAGCATCGCGTCGACTGACACACCGCCATCGCGAGCAGGCTCACTCCTACAAGGGATATGTGGCGTTCACTGACTGGTTGCAGCGAGCCATTGCGGTATGCGCCGCTCCAGGTAATACCCGGGCCGGCGCAGCGAGCCGTCGACGAAGCCGACATGACCGCCCCGCGTCTGCAATTCGAACTGGGTGCAGGCTGACAACTCATCGGCTTGCGGCAGGCTGTGGGGAAATACGAACGGATCGTCCGCCGCCTGAATGATCAGCGTCGGCGTGCGGATCTCGCCAAGGTAGTAGCGGCTCGAAGCGCGGCGGTAGTAATCCTCGGCATCATTGAAACCATGCAGTGGCGCGGTGACCCGGCCATCGAAATCCCAGAACGTGCGCATGTTTTCCAGCGAGCCGAGTGCGGCCAGTTTCGCCAGGCCGTCTTCGCGCCCGTCATGTTGGAACTGGCGCTGCTTGTTCTTGATGTAGGCGACCATCTCGCGCATGAAGTGCGCCTGATAGACCCGCGAGAATCCCTGGCCGATGCGGTCCGCGCACTGATCCAGCCTGAACGGTACCGACACTGCCACTGCGCCGAGCACACCGCTGTTGCTGCCGGTTTCACCAAGATGTTTGAGCAGCACATTACCGCCCAAGGAATAGCCGACCGCATACAACGGTGCCAACGGACGTTTCGCGCGCAGGTGCTGGATGGCTTCGGCAAGGTCTTCGCTGGCGCCGGAGTGGTAGCTGCGCGGCAGCAGATTCGGCTCGCCGGAACAACCACGCCAGTTCAGCGCGACGCTGGCCCAGCCCTGGTCGGCCAAAGCCTTTTGGATGCCCGCCACATAGGGTGAATTGGAAGAACCCGTCAGCCCGTGCAGCACCAGCACCAGCGGCGCCTCGGCGCTGTGCGGGCCGTGCCAGTCGAGATCGAGGAAGTCGCCGTCCTCGAGCCACAGGCGTTCGCGCTCGCGCTCGATATGCACGGTTTTGCGCCACAGCGGACCCCACAAGGTTTGCAGATGAGGATTGCCGAGGCCGAAGGCGGGGATGAAGCGTTCTGGCGAAGGGGGCACGATGATTCTCGATGGGCTTGTGGCGAGGAAGCACGCCCCCTCGCCGCAGGTTGCTTGCGACCTTGTCAGCCGGCGATGTCCGCCGTGCGCTGCCATAACGCGTAGTACACGCGACCGGATTTCTGTTCGCGATGCAGGCGCCAGTTGCCCGGCAGGCCCAGCGTCGACGGCGCGGTTTCGCTTTCAGTGTAGATCCACGAATCGGCCGCCAGCCATTGGCGCTCTTCCAGCAAAGTACAAACCGCTGGCAGCAGGTTTTGATTGAACGGCGGGTCGAGGAATACCAGATCGAACGGCGTTGCGGTCTGGGTTTCCAGGTAGCGCAGCGCATCGGCGGTTTGTACCTGACCGTTGCTGCAGCGCAGGGTACCGAGGTGTTCTTTCAGGCTCGATACCGCAACGTTGCTGGCGTCCAGCGCCTGGGCCGTGGCCGCGCCGCGGGACAGCGCTTCGAGAAACAGCGCGCCGCTGCCGGCGAACGGGTCGAGCACTTTCGCCCCTTCGACGTACGGCGCGAGCCAGTTGAACAGGGTTTCGCGCACACGATCCGGGGTCGGGCGCAGGCCCGGCGCGTCAGGAAAGCTTAGTTTGCGGCTACGCCACTGGCCACCAATGATGCGCAGTTGGTTCACGCCGTTGTGCACGTTTTGCACAGGTTTTTTCGGTGCTCGAGTCGCCATTAATGCTCCGGAACCCCGAGCGGTTGCTCGGCAGGTTTATCAGATGGGGCCGGTAACGGCTTTTGCGGCACGGTCGGGCCAGCGGTGACGATGACCATTTTCTCCGTGCTCAGGTGTTTGTTCAGCGCATCACGGACCTGCTCCACGGTCAGGCTCTGCGACTGCCGCATGAAATCGTCGAGATAGCTCAGCGGCAGATTATAGAAGCCCATGGCGCCCAGTTGGCCAACGATGTCGGCGTTGCTCGCGGTGGACAGCGGGAAGCTGCCGGCCAGTTCGCGCTTGGCATCGTCGAGTTCTTTTTGTGTCGGCCCGGTTTTCAGGTAGTCGGCGAGTACGTCCTGCACCAGTTTCAGGGTGCCTTCGCTCATCTCGGCGCGGGTCTGCAGGTTGATCATGAACGGGCCACGGGCCTGCATCGGGCTGAACGCCGAATACACGCCGTAGGTCAGGCCACGCTTCTCGCGCACTTCGCTCATCAGGCGCGTACCGAAACCACCGCCGCCGAGGATCTGATTGCCCAGCGACAGCGCGGCGTAATCCGGATCGTCGCGATCGATGCCCAGTTGCGCGAGCATCAGGTTGGTCTGTTTCGACGGAAACTCGATGTGGTTGACGCTGGCCTTTGGTTCCTGCGGCGCAGCGATCTTCGCCAGTGCCGGGCCTTTGGGCAGGGCAGAGGAGACCTGAGTGGCGATTGCCTCGGCGTCGGCTCGCGACAAATCGCCGACCAGCGCAATCACCGCATTGCCGGCGGCATAGGCCTTGGCGTGAAACTCGCGCAATTGCGCGACGGTGATCTTCGGCACGCTTTGCGGATTGCCATCGCTGGAATGCGCGTATGGATGCTCGCCGTACAGACGCTTCATCAGCTCCAGACTGGCGAGTTTGCCGGGGTTCTGTTTCTGGTATTCGAAACCGGCGAGCAACTGGTTCTTGATGCGCGCGAAGGAGTCGGCGGGAAAGGTCGGTTTGCCGACGACTTCGGCGAACAGCTTCAGCGCCGGCTCACGCTGCTCGGGTGCGCTCAGGCTGCGCAGCGAGGCCAGCGCCATGTCCTTGAACGCACCGTTGCCGAAGTCGGCCCCAAGGCCCTCAAAACCCTGGGCAATAGCGCCGACGTCTTTGCCAGCGATGCCTTCGTTGAGCATGGCGTTGGTCAGCACCGCGAGGCCGGGCACGTTGCCGTCCTGACTGCTGCCGGCGGCGAAGATCAGGCGCATGTCGAACATCGGCAGCTCATGGGCTTCGACAAACAGCACTTTCGCGCCTTCGGCGGTGTTCCAGGTCTGCACATCGAGCTTGCGGCTGGCCGGGGCCTTGCCGTCGAGTTCGGCCAGCGATTGCAGTTTCTGGCTGGACTTGGCGTTATCCAGTGCTTCGCTGGCGTGGCTGTCGGCGCCAGGTGACAGATAGACCGCCGCCGAACCGATCACCGCGACAGCAATCAGGCCGAGCAGCATCAGGCGTGGGGGTTTGCGCTCACTCATGAGTCGTCTCCATTGGCAGGACGTGGGCGACGCTGAGACGTTCGCGGGTGAAATACTTTTTCGCGGCGTTCTGGATGTCTTGCGGAGTCACGCTTTCCAGATCGGCCAGTTCGGTGTCCATCAGCTTCCACGACAGCCCGACTGTTTCCAGTTGACCGATGGCGGTGGCCTGGCTGGTGATCGAATCACGCTCATAGACCAGCCCGGCGATGACCTGTGCGCGCACGCGTTCCAGCTCTTCGGCAGACGGTGCGGTGGTCTTCAGCTGCTCGAGCAGTTTCCACAAACCGGCTTCAGCCTGAGCGATGGTCTTTTTCTTCTGCGTGTTCGGCGTCGCCGACAGGGTGAACAGGCTGTCGCCACGGGTGTAGGCGTCGTAGTCCGACGAACCGCCGGAGACCAATTCTTCACCGCGTTCCAGTTGCGTCGGAATGCGTCCGCTGTAGCCGCCGTCGAGCAGCGCGGAGATCAGGCGCAGGGCGTTGACCGAGCGTTTGTCTTCAGCCGTGGCAATGCTTGGCACGTTGAAGCCGAGCATCAGGCTGGGCAACTGGGTCTGCACGCGCAGGGTGATCTGGCGTTCGCCGGGCTCGGCCAGTTCCAGCGGTTTTTTCGCCGGTGGTACCTCGCGTTTGGCGACGGGGCCGAAGTAGCGCTGGGCGAGGGTTTTCACCTCGTCCGGAGTAACGTCACCGACCACTACCAGCGTGGCGTTGTTCGGCGCGTACCAGGATTGGTACCAGTGGCGCAGTTCTTCGACTTTCATGCGTTCCAGATCCGCCATCCAGCCGATGGTCGGCGTGTGGTAGCCGCTGGCCGGGTAGGCCATGGCTTTGTAGCGCTCGTAGGCTTTGGACATCGGCTTGTCATCGGTGCGCAGGCGGCGCTCTTCCTTGATCACTTCGATTTCCTTGGCGAACTCGTCGGCGGGCAGGCGCAGGTTGGCCATGCGGTCCGCTTCCAGCTCAAAGGCCACGCCGAGGCGATCGCGGGCCAGCACCTGGTAGTAAGCGGTGAAGTCGTCGCTGGTGAAAGCATTCTCTTCGGCGCCGAGGTCGCGCAGGATCAGCGAGGCTTCGCCGGGGCCGACTTTTTCGCTGCCCTTGAACATCATGTGTTCGAGCGCGTGGGACAAACCGGTCTGGCCCGGGGTTTCGTAGCTGGAGCCGACCTTGTACCAGATCTGCGAAACGACGACAGGCGCACGATGGTCTTCGCGCACGACGACCTTGAGGCCGTTGTCGAGGGTGAATTCATGGGTCGGTTGCGGGTCGGCCGCCAGGGCCGAAAGGGGCAGGCAGACTGCGCTGAGCAGCAGGCCAGCAGCGCGGCGGGCTAGAGCATTCATTCGTTTTTCAACCTGTTGGGCTGCCCGCTTGGTCTTAGCGTCGGCGGGCGAGAGGTAGGGCGTGTCATTGATCATTACCAGTACCGCGCCGGCGCCTGATAGCGTGCAGGGCAAGGCGCGAGGAGTGTGGATTGGTTGTTCCAAATAAACTCCGAGCAACGCAGCCCTGCACACTATCAGGCCCGGCCCTCCGGGTGGCGCCTGAAAACGGGCCATACTGCGTTGCAGTCCTTGGCAAGGAAAGCACATTCCCTGCGGCCTGCGCCTTGTCTGGCCCGTTTTCAGGCGGCCACGCGGTACTGGTAATGATCAATGACACGCCCTAGGATACTGATCCGTTTTACTGGCGACCACGTCTATGAGGTTCTGCAACCTGATAAGGCTGAATGGGTTTGCGGCACAAGGCAGCGGTTTGGCAACCAGACCCTGCGTTTTCGCCGATTTTTGCCGGTTTAGATCATCGTAAAAACGATCCTTGAGGTGCCTGCGGCGCCTCGACAAAATGTTGCGCGTGAACAAGCTGGATGAAACACAGTCTGTTCTGCATCGAATATTTATTTGCCGGGGCGCCCTGTTGGCGCGTCGCTACCGTGAGATAGCCGTCCTCCATGTTTGGTTCCAACGACGACAAGAAGAGCCCAGCTGCGGCTGGCGAGAAGAAAAGCCTGTTCGGATGGCTGCGGAAAAAACCGCAGGAACCCGTCGTCGAACAGCCGCCCGCGATTCCTGAGCCGGCCCCCGCGCCAGCACCCGCAATAGAAGAAGAGCCGGCGCCGATTGTGCTGCCGCTCGCCGAACCGGTGCTGCAACCGGAAGCTGAAGCCGAGCCTGAAACGCCGACCGCTGCCGAGTTGCCGCTGTCGCCCGCCGTTGAGCCGTGGTTGACCCTGCCGGTGGCAGAAGAGCCGGTGGCCCTGGTCGAAGAAGCGACACCGCATGTGACGCCAGTGATTCCTGCGCCGGTTGCCGAGGTGGCTGCGCCGCCTGTGCCTGAACCGGTTGTCGAGCCAGCGCCGGTCGTTGCCGAGCCAGTGGCGCCGGTTGTCCAGCCGTCCGAGCCTGCGCCTGCGCCTGCGCCTGCACCGCTTGCCGCGGCACCAGTTGTCGCTCCGATCGTGCCGGTCGAAGCCCCTGTAGAAACGCCGGTCGAAGCCTCGCGCAGCGAAGAAACCAAAGCCGGTTTCTTCGCCCGCCTCAAGCAAGGCCTGTCGAAGACCAGCGCCAGCATCGGCGAGGGCATGGCCAGCCTGTTCCTCGGCCGCAAGACCATCGACGATGACCTGCTCGACGACCTCGAAACCCGCCTGCTCACTGCCGACGTCGGCGTCGAGGCGACCACGCAGATCATCCAGCGCCTGACCCAGAAGGTTGCGCGCAAGGAACTGGCCGACGCCGACGCTCTGTACAAATCCTTGCAGGCCGAACTGGCCGCGATGCTCAAGCCGGTTGAACAGCCGCTGAAAATCGCCTCGCAGAACAAACCTTTCGTGATTCTGGTGGTTGGCGTCAACGGCGCCGGCAAGACCACCACCATCGGCAAACTGGCGAAGAAGCTGCAGCTCGAAGGCAAGAAAGTCATGCTGGCGGCCGGCGATACTTTCCGTGCCGCAGCTGTTGAGCAATTGCAGGTCTGGGGCGAGCGCAACAAGATTCCGGTGATCGCCCAGCACACCGGCGCCGATTCGGCTTCGGTGATCTTCGATGCCGTGCAAGCGGCCAAGGCCCGTGGCATCGATGTGCTGATCGCCGACACCGCCGGGCGCCTGCACACCAAAGACAACCTGATGGAAGAACTGAAAAAGGTTCGCCGGGTGATCGGCAAGCTCGACGCCGACGCGCCGCACGAAGTGCTGCTGGTCCTCGACGCCGGCACTGGCCAGAACGCCATCAACCAGGCCAAGCAGTTCAACCAGACCGTCGAACTGACCGGTCTGGTGCTGACCAAACTCGATGGCACCGCCAAGGGCGGGGTGATTTTCGCCCTGGCCAAGCAGTTCGGTCTGCCGATCCGCTATATCGGCGTCGGTGAAGGCATCGACGATTTGCGCACCTTTGAAGCCGAACCCTTTGTCCAGGCACTGTTTGCCGAGCGGGAGCGTTCATGATTCGTTTCGAACAGGTCGGTAAACGCTACCCGAACGGTCACGTCGGCTTGCATGAGCTGAGCTTTCGAGTCCGTCGTGGCGAGTTCTTGTTTGTCACCGGTCACTCCGGTGCCGGTAAATCCACGCTGTTGCGCCTGTTGCTGGCAATGGAACGGCCGACCAGCGGCAAACTACTGCTCGCCGGGCAGGACCTGAGCACCATCAGCAACGCGCAGATCCCGTTCCTGCGTCGGCAGATCGGCGTGGTGTTCCAGAATCACCAGTTGCTGTTCGATCGCACGGTGTTCAACAACGTCGCGTTGCCGCTGCAGATTCTCGGCCTGTCCAAGGCTGAGATCGCCAAGCGCGTCGATTCGGCGCTGGAACGCGTGGCGCTGTCGGACAAAACCGATCTGTACCCGGGCGACCTGTCCACTGGTCAACAGCAGCGCGTCGGCATTGCCCGCGCCATCGTCCATCGCCCGGCCTTGCTGCTGGCGGACGAACCGACCGGTAACCTCGACCCGCGACTGGCGGCGGAAATCATGGGCGTGTTCGAAGACATCAACCGTCTGGGCACCAGCGTGCTGATCGCCAGTCACGACCTTGCGCTGATCGCGCGCATGCGTCACCGCATGCTGACCCTGCAACGCGGCCGCTTGATCGGCGACGGGGAGGCCGGGGTATGAGTGCGACACGCAGTCCGAAGGTTTCCGAGCGCGTGGCCCCGAAAGCCGCTGACCCGCAACCGCAGAAGAAGAAAAAGCACGACGATGACGACGGCCCGGACTTCGCTACGCTGTTCCGCGCCTGGATCGAAAGCCATCGCGCCAGCCTGCTCGACAGCCTGCGCCGCCTTGGCAAGCAGCCGATCGGCAGTTTCTTCACCTGCATGGTGATGGCCGTTGCGCTGAGTCTGCCGATGGGGCTTTCGCTGTTGCTCAACAACGTCGAGCGTCTCGGCGGTTCCTGGCAGCGCGCGGCGCAGATTTCCCTGTACCTGCAACTCGATGCCAGCGCGGAACAGGGCGAAGCGCTGCGCGAGCAGATCAAAGGCATGCCCGGCGTCGCGGATGCCGAATATGTCGGCCGCGATCAGGCGCTGGAGGAGTTCCAGCAGCAGTCCGGCCTGGGCGAAGCCCTGCGTGAGTTGCCGGAGAACCCGTTGCCGGGTGTGGTGCTGGTGACACCGAACGAAGTCGACAAGCCGACACTCGAAGCATTAAGACAAAAACTTTCCGAGCTGCCCAAGGTACAACAGGCACAACTTGATCTAGTCTGGGTCGAGCGTCTGGCCGCCATCCTCAAGCTTGGCGACCGCTTTGTCTTCGGTCTGACGGTGTTGTTGGTGTCTGCATTACTTTTGGTGATAGGCAATACCATTCGTCTTCATATTGAAAACCGCCGCACCGAGATAGAAGTGATTAAACTCGTCGGCGGCACTGACAGTTATGTGCGCCGCCCTTTCCTTTATATGGGCGCGTTGTATGGCTTCGGTGCAGGGCTGTTGTCCTGGGGCGTATTGGCGTTCGGCCTGAACTGGCTGAACGATGCGGTGGTTGGACTGGCCGGCTTGTACGGCAGTGATTTCGCCCTGGCCGGCGTGCCAGTGGCCGACGGTCTGTCGCTCTTGCTTGGCGCGGTGCTGTTGGGTTATATCGGTGCATGGATTGCAGTCGCACGTCATCTCAGGGAGCTGGCGCCGAAGTAGAATCTTTTTTGCGCGTGATTGACCTTGCGGTTTTTATGGGAACTTGTACTTGAGTTCCCGGTCAATTTTTCGCAGTGCCGAGAGGCACGAGTATGTGAGTGGGAGGTTTTTTCGTATGACCAATTCTTTGCAACCTGCGTATGCGTTGGTTCCGGGTGCGAACCTGGAAGCCTACGTGCACACCGTCAACAGCATTCCATTGCTGACGCCGGAGCAGGAGCGTGAACTGGCCGAGAGTCTCTACTATGAGCAGGATTTGGGGGCGGCTCGGCAGATGGTGCTCGCCCACCTGCGTTTTGTCGTACACATTGCCCGTAGCTACTCCGGCTACGGTCTGGCTCAGGCTGACCTGATCCAGGAAGGTAACGTCGGCCTGATGAAGGCCGTCAAGCGCTTCAACCCGGAAATGGGTGTGCGTCTGGTATCGTTCGCCGTGCACTGGATCAAGGCGGAAATTCACGAATTCATCCTGCGCAACTGGCGCATTGTGAAAGTCGCGACCACCAAGGCCCAGCGCAAGCTGTTCTTCAACCTGCGCAGCCAGAAGAAACGTCTGGCGTGGCTGAACAACGAGGAAGTCCACCGTGTGGCGGAAAGCCTCGGCGTCGAACCACGTGAAGTGCGCGAGATGGAAAGCCGCCTGACCGGCCATGACATGGCCTTCGACCCGGCTGCGGAAGCCGACGATGACAGCGCTTTCCAGTCGCCGGCCAACTACCTGGAAGACCACCGGTACGACCCGGCGCGTCAGCTGGAAGATGCCGACTGGAGCGACAACTCCAACACCAACCTGCACGAAGCACTGGAAGTGCTGGACGAGCGCAGCCGTGACATCCTCTACCAGCGCTGGCTGGCGGAAGAGAAGGCCACGCTGCACGACCTGGCGCAGAAGTACAACGTGTCGGCCGAGCGAATCCGTCAGCTCGAGAAGAGCGCGATGAACAAGCTCAAGTTGTCGATCGCCGCGTAACCGGCGCATCAGCAATAAAAAACGCCCCGATCAGCGATGATCGGGGCGTTTTCATTTCGACTGCCACACAAAACCCCTGTAGGAGTGAGCCTGCTCGCGATAGCGGTTTGTCAGTAACGCAG
>NZ_QETJ01000169.1:0-9448 GCF_003105095.1 Pseudomonas sp. NDM
GATTGCGGTGTGTCAGTCACAGAAGAGTTGGCTGACCTGACGCCATCGCGAGCAGGCTCACTCCTACAGGGGGGCGGCGCAACCGATATGGCCTCCGGTAATGAAGCTTTTATGACAAAAGTTCGGTAGCCCTTTGCCAGTCCGGTCATGCCTGTGTAACGCGCTTGAGGGGCCTTTAGAGGCGCACTTTGCAAGCCGAGGCGGGACGCCGGGAGTGAGGCAATGGGGACTATGGAACGCTATTCGAAAGTGGGCATGCAGGAGCTCGATCAACGCCTGTCGAAGATCGTCGAGGCCGCGCGCAAGAAGCCGGTTTCGGTGTATCGCTACGGCGCGCCGTGGGTCTGGATCGTCTCGCAGGAGGACTGGCAGGGCGCTCTGAAAGAAGTGTCCAGCTACATTCCGCCGGGCCATTCGCTGGTGTTGTTGCGCCCGCAGATCGACGATCTGCTCGACGCTCACCAGGATCTGCTGCGCGACCTGAACGCCGCGCCCGGCATGCTCATTCCCGCGCAAACGGTCATGCACATCCTGCTCCTGCAACTGCTGTATTCGGTGCCCAGCGAACAGCAACTCTATGAACAGCTCAACTACAACCTGCTGTTCCGCTGGTTCGTCGGCCTCGGCCTGAACCAGAAAGTCTGGAGTTTCACTGCCCTCAGTCGCGACATCGCCACGTTGCTCAACGAGCCGCGCGCGGTGCTGCTGATTCAGAAAATCATCGGCGAAGTGTTCTGCGGCGCGTTGCTGCAAATGCCCGAGTTCTCGCTGAACTTCGCGCTGTTGCACACCTGGCTGGGCAAGCACGCGTGCGCCACAACGATCAGCAATTGACGCATCACACCGGGCGCTAACGCCCACAGGTCATCGCGAATTTCAGGGGGTAGTGTGGAACGGATTTTCACGTCACGGCTGGCGCTGTGGGGCTGGCTGCTGGTGACGGCGAGCGCGCAGCCGGCGATGGCCGAGGAGGGTACAGACGCGCCCGCCGCGCAGCGTCTGGTCGACGTCAACGAATACTTCGTGCGCGGCAACACCGTGCTCGATGCGCGGGCGATCGAAGAAGCGGTGTACCCGTTTCTCGGCCCGCAGAAAGCCTTGAGCGACATCGAAGGTGCCCGCGATGCGTTGCAGAAGGCCTATCAGGAACGCGGCTATCAATCGGTGTTCGTCGAGCTGCCCGAGCAGGCCGTGGCCGATGGCATCGTCTATCTGCAAGTCAGCGAAACCAAGGTCGGCCGGGTGCGTGTGGTCGGCGCCAAACACTATTCGCCGCTGGACATTCGCGACAACGTCCCGGCGCTGAAGGAAGGCGAGGTGCCGGACTTCGCCAAGGTCCAGGGCGAACTGGCGCAGCTCAACAAGACCCCGGGCCGTCAGGTCATGCCATTGGTGCGCGAAGGTCAGCGGCCCGGCACCATGGACGTCGATCTGCAGGTCGAAGACCAGAATCCGTGGACGGCCAGCGTCGGCCTCAATAACGATTACAGCGCCGACACCGAGAAGCTGCGCAGCGTCACCAGCCTCGGCTACAACAACCTTTGGCAGCTCGGCCACAGCGTCAACCTGACGTTCTTCACCGCACCCCAGGAAACCGACAACGCCAAGGTCTGGTCCGGTTCCTACACCGCGCCGCTGAGCGAACGCTGGAGCGTGCAATTCTCCGGTTACCAGTCCGACAGCAACGTCGCCACCATCGGCGGCAGCAACGTCCTCGGCAAAGGGCATTCCTACGGTGTCGCGGCGATTTACACGCTGCCCTCGAGCGGCAACTGGTCGAACTCGTTGTCGGCCGGCATCGACTTCAAGGACTTTGACGAGCGCCTGAGCCTGTCCGGCGAAAGCGACAAGGTGCCGCTGAAATACGCGCCGTTCACCTTCGCCTACAACGGTTATCGCTACAGCGAGAAGAGCCAGCTCGGCCTCGGTCTGAGCCTGGTTGCCGCTACCCGCAGCGTATTCGGCTACGGCAGCGACGACGATGATTTCGACTACAAACGCTACCGTGCCAAGCCGAGTTTCGCCGTGCTCAAGGGCGACACCAATTACACCTGGACCTTCGACAACGACTGGCAGAGCGCGAGCAAAGCGGCGTTCCAACTGGCCTCGGGGCCGCTGGTTTCCAACGAGCAATTCTCCGCCGGCGGCGCCACCTCGGTGCGCGGCTATCTGGCCGCCGAACGCACGGCAGACGACGGCTACCTGCTCAGCCAGGAATTGCGCACACCGTCGCTGGCGAAATTCGCTGGCACGTGGATGCAGGACTGGCGCTTCTACGCCTTCGCCGAAGGTGCGCAGCTTTACCTGCGCGACGAACTGCCGGACCAGGACGCCAATTACGCCCTGGCCAGCGTCGGCCTCGGCACCCGCGCCAGCCTGAGCAAATGGCTGTCCGGCAGCCTCGACTGGGGCTACCCGCTACTAGAAGGGCCGAACACCTCGAAACAGGAATCGCGCCTGCACTTCAACCTTCAAGCCACTTTCTAACGGAGCACGTCCATGCAACGCCTTCTCCTTTCGTTGTTGATCTGCCTGGGCTTCGTGCTCCCGGCCACGGCCCAGGCCTGGTGGCAGGACGACTGGCATTACCGCAAACAGATTGCCGTCGACACCACCCCGCAAGGCGCGGCGATCAATCAGGCCCTCGGCCGCACCGCGCTGCTGGTGCGCCTGCACACCGGCAACTTCACTTTTGACGGCGTCAAAGAGGACGGCTCCGACCTGCGCTTCGTCGCTGCCGATGACAAAACCGTGCTCAACCACCAGATCGAAAGCTTCGATGCGTTGATGGGCATGGCGCTGATCTGGGTCGATGTGCCGAATGTCGAGGGCGGTCAGCGTCAGGACATCTGGATGTATTACGGCAACCAGAAAGCCCCGGCCACCGGCAACGGCCAGTTGACCTTCGATCCGAGTTACACCGCGCTCTATCACTTCGACGGCGCCACCGGCACGCCGGCGAAAGACACCACGGCGTACGGCAACGCTGCGCAGAGCGCGACTGGCGCAGCGATTGATGGCGTGGTCGGGCGCGCCTTGCAGTTCAGCGGTCAGCCGTTGTTGCTGCCGGCCAGTCCGTCGCTGCAACATAATCCTGGCAGCGCATTCACCTTCAGTGCCTGGCTGCGACTGGATCAGGCCAGTGGCGAGCAACTGATTCTCGCTCGGCGCGAAGGCACGCAAAGTCTGCTGATCGGCGTCAGCCAGGGCCTGCCATTCGTGGAGATCGACGGCCAGCGCGCCGCTGCCACCCAAGCGCTGACACCGGCGCAATGGCAACACGTTGCGCTCACCGCCGAAGGTTCGAAAGTCACCCTGTACATCAACGGTCGCGAGAGCGCGGTGCTGGCTCAAGCGATGCCGGCGTTCAACTCGGTCATGGCCATCGGCGCCGATCTGCACGAAGGTGCGTTCCAGCCATTCGCTGGCGCTATCGACGAACTGCGTCTGTCGAAAGTCGCCCGTCCGGCCGCGCTATTGCTCGCCGATGCGACCTCGCAAGGCGCCGAGTCGAAACTGGTGGCTTACGGCGTCGATGAAGAACAATCCGGGTTTGGCTTCGGCAGCCTTGGCTTTCTGCTCAACGCAGTGCCCATCGACGCCTGGGTGATCATCGCCGTGCTCGTGCTGATGATGTTCCAGTCGTGGATCATCATGCTGCGCAAGAACCGCAGCCTCAGCCGCGTCACCGCTGCCAACGAAGACTTCCGCGTGCAGTTCGCCAAGGTCGGCACGCGCCTGGAAATGTTCGCCGACGATGCGCAACTGGCCCAGCGCCTGCAGCACTCGTCGCTGTGGCGCTTGTATCTGGTAGCAGTCAAAGAGATCCGCACCCGCCGCGAGCAGGGCGCGGATACCTCGTCGGTTTCCGCCGCGACCATCGAAGCCATTCGCTGCTCGATGGATGGCGTGCGCACCCGCGAAAACCAGCAGTTGAGTTCGAAACTCTCGACCCTGTCCAACGCCATCGCCGGTGGCCCGTACATCGGCCTGCTCGGCACGGTGTTGGGGATCATGGTGGTGTTCCTCGGCACGGCGATGGCCGGCGACGTCAACATCAATGCCATTGCGCCGGGCATGGCGGCCGCGTTGCTCGCGACCGCCATGGGCCTGTTCGTCGCGATTCCGGCGCTGTTTGGCTACAACCGCCTGATCACCCGCAACAAGGAAGTCAGCGCCGACATGCGCGTGTTCGTCGACGAGTTCATTACCCGTCTGGCGGAGATGCACGGCGAGAGCCAGTTCAGTGAGTCGTCGCACCAGCGCGGCCATCACGCCAACCACTCTGTACCGGCCTGAGGAGCACTGCCATGGCGTCCGTAAATGCCTCCCATGACGATGACGAAGATGCCGCGGTGGACAGCATCAACATCACCCCGCTGGTCGATGTGCTGATGGTGGTGCTGGTGATGTTCATCCTCACCGCCACCGCGCAGGTCTCCGGGATCCAGATCAACCTGCCCAAGGCCAGCGCTTCGGTGTCGCTGTCGGAGGCCAAGACCAAGGCGATCTCTGTCAACGACGGCGGTCAGGTGTTCCTCGATGCCTATCCGGTGACGCTGGCCGAACTGGAAGAGCGCCTGCGCATCGAGAAAGCGCAAAGCCCGGATTTCCCGGTGATCGTGCGCGGCGATGCGACGGTGCAGTACCAGAAAGTCATCGAAGTGCTCGATCTGCTGCGTCGGCTCGAACTGTCCCAGGTCGGTCTCGTCACCGGCAAACCGAGTCAGGGCTGAGTCATGACCGCACAACTCCCGATCGAGCCGCCGCCCGTGAAAAAGTCGCCGTTGCGCTATGTGAAGTGGGGCGCCGGATTGCTGGTCGGCGCGCTCGCCGCGTGGTTCCTCTGGCAGTGGGCCAACGACATGGCCGGCGTGCGACGTGAAGCGCCGAAGGTGCCGACGATCATTCCGTTGCCGCCACCGCCACCTCCGCCCCCGGAGAAACCACCGGAGCCGGAAACCCCGGTGGAAGAAAAAGTCGTCGAGCCTGAGCCAACGCCGGAGCCGGAAGAGGTCAAGCCTGAGGAAGAGGCGCCGCCATCGCCGGCGGACGATCTGGCCAACCCGATGCAGATGGACGGCGATGCTCAGGCCGGCAGCGATGCTTTCAACATCGGCGCGGGCAAGGGCGGCGGCATGGCCGGCGCGGGTGGCGGGCGGCTGGGCACGGGCACGTACAGCCAGTTTCTGGCGTTCACTTTCCAGCGTCTGCTGCGCGAGAACCCCGACCTGCGCAACCTCGCGTTCTCGCTGCAGGCCGACGTCTGGCTGAGCAGCGTCGGCGAGATCACCCGTGTCGAGCTGATCAAATCCAGCGGCAACCCGCAAATCGATACCCAGGTGCTGGCCGCTTTACGCGGTGCGCCGGCGCTCAGCGAACGGCCTCCGGCCTCCATCACTTTACCTGTGCGCCTGTCCCTGCAAGGGCGGCGTCCGGGCTAACCCATTTTCAAGCTTCGGCAAAAGGAGTTGTGTGCAGATGATTTCCAACGTGAATCGATTGTCCCTGGCGGTCGGCATGGTCATTGCGACCCTGGTCGGTCAGGCCGTGGCAGCGCCCGCGCCTTCGGAGAACGCTACGATCAATCTGATCCGCTTGCTGGTCGAGCAGGGCATTCTGAAACAGGACAAGGCCGACGCGCTGATCGCCCAGGCGCAGAACGAAGCCGCGCAGGCCAAACAAGCGGCGGCTTCAACTGCGGTAGCGGCCGGGCCGGTCGCCGCGCCGGGGGATGTGCGCGTGCAATACGTGCCGGCAGCGGTGCGCGACCAGATCCGCGATCAGGTCAAAGCCGAGGTCATGGCCACCGCCAAACAGGAAAACTGGGCAGCGCCGAATACCTTCCCGGACTGGGCCTCGCGCATCAGTTTCGATGGCGACATTCGTCTGCGTGACGAATCGCGTTACTACTCGGGCAACAACAGCAACGAAATCGTCGACTTCGCCAAGCTCAACAACAACGGCCCGTACGACGTGAACCCCAACAGCAGCGCCAGCCTGCCGCCGTTGCTCAACACCCGCGAGGACCGCGAAAACCTCTTTCGCCTGCGCGCACGGCTGGGCATGAAAGCGGTGATCTCGGAGGAATGGACCGCCGGCATTCGCATCGGCACCGGTTCGGACAACAACCCGGTTTCGACTACGCAGAACCTCGGCGGCGGCTTCGCCAAAAAAGACATCTGGCTCGATCAGGGCTACCTGAGCTGGAAGCCAATGGACGAACTGACCCTGACCGGCGGGCGCTTCGCCAACCCGTTCATGTCCACCGACATGCTCTATTCCAACGACCTGAATTTCGACGGTGTGGCGGCGATTTTCGACCACAAGCTCAACCGCGATTGGGGCGTGTTCGGCACCGTCGGCGCGTTCCCGGTGGATTACACCAACGACACTTCCAGCAGCAACGGTTTCGACAAGGAAGAGAGCGACAACAAGTGGCTGTACGGCGCGCAACTCGGGGCGAAGTGGGCGATCAACAGCAACAACCGCCTGAAGGGTGCGCTGGCCTACTACCGTTTCGACGACATTCAGGGTCAGCGCTCCAGCCCTTGCGAACCGTGGGCCGGCGCGCCGGGCTGCGACAGCGACGGCACTCGCGCAGCGTTCATGCAGAAGGGCAACAGCGTGTTCCTGCTGCGTGACATCACGCCAAACCCGCTCAACCCGAGCGCCACGCCGCAGCCGCAATTTGTCGGGCTTGCGTCCGAGTTCAACCTGCTCGATCTCAACGTCGTGTGGGACGCCGACCTGCCGCAGGACTTCAAACTGCGCAGCCAGGGCAACTACATCCACAACCTCAGCTACGACGAAGGCGACATGCGCAAGCGTTCGGCCGGGCAGATCGTCAACAACCTCGACAGCAACGGCGAGATCGAAAGCGGCGCCAACGCATGGATGGTGCAGTTCACCCTCGGCAACGCGCTGGATCTCAAGCGCAAGGGCGACTGGAACCTGTTCGCCGGCTACAAGTACATCCAGCCTGACGCTTTGCCCGATGGCTTCAACGACTCGTCGTTCCACCTCGGCGGAACCAACGCCAAGGGCTATTTCATGGGCGGCAACTACGGCCTGGCGAAGAACGTTTCCGCAACGGGCCGCTGGATGAGCACCGAAGCGGTGTACGGCGCGCCGTTCGACATCGACGTCTTGCAGCTTGAGATCAACACGCGCTTCTAGGGCGCCGGGAGAGCTTTATGAACACGCGTTTTCTGGCGTTGGGCCTGGGTTTGTTGATTGCCAGCGGGGCGAGCGCCGAAGGCATGGAGGAACGCTTGCGCACGCAATTGCGCAGCACCACCCAGCAATTGCAGGCCCTGCAAAGTCAGCAGGCTCAGGCCAGCGCCGCGCAACTGGCGGCGCAGAACGAAGCCAAGGCTGCCCAGGCGCAAATCAAGCAATTGACTGCCGAACTGGCTAAAGCCAGAGGCCTCGCCGAGCAATTGGCCGGGCAGCAACAAAGCCTGCACAGCCAGGCCCAAGCGCAAGTGGCGGCCAGCGCTGAGCAGACCGGCAAGTTCAAGAAGGCCTATGACGATTTGCTGGTTCTTGCCCGCGGCAAAGAAGCCGAACGGTCGAAGCTGCAAGCGCAACTGGCGGAACGTGACACACAAGTGCAGCAATGTTCAGTCAAGAATCAGCAAATGTACGGCGTCGCCAAACAGATCCTGACGGCCTACGAAAACATCGACGTCGCCGAAGTAATGAAGATCCGCCAGCCCTTCGCCGGCAGTGCCCGGGTCAAGTTCGATGAACTGGCCCAGGGCTTTGGCGACGAGCTCTACAAAACCCAATTCGACGCGCCGCAAGCCGCGATCGCGCACTGATTTATAAGACTCACGAGCAAGGAAGAAGCCATGACTCAATTGATCACCCACGTTTCCCCGCAATCGCTGACCGAGGTATTGCAAGCCGCCGGTTATCGCGTCAACCCGAGCGAACAGAACGGTATCGTCCAGTTGCTCAGCGCCAGCCAGGGCATCGGCTACGCCGTGCGTTTTGGCAACCCGGCGCTGGAACAGGGCAGCTTTGTCGATTTCACCTTCAGCTGCGCCCTGCGCGTGCAGGGTGATTTGCCCCAGGGCGTCGCGGAGCAGTGGAACGCGACGCGGCGGTTTGCGCGGTTGTCGTTGCAGGGCGAATTTCTGGTCATGGAAATGGACGTGGTCGTGGCCGCTGGCGTGAGCAATGAGCACCTGCGTGGCAACCTGGAATTGTGGGATCGCCTGCTGCAGGAGTTCATCGTTTACCTGCGCGATTTCAGCCAGAGCGCGGGTGCGCAAACCGCCAAAGTCGCCGTCGACGAAGCAGAGGAAGTCGCGCTGTGAAAAAGCCAGCCGTGGTAATCGGCGCCGGTGCGGTCGCGTTGTTGGTGGTGGCCGTGGCGCTAGTGCTGCGACCGGGGAGTGATCCGGTTGCCGCTCAGCAGCCGTCGCCGGTAATGACGGTTGCAGCCGGGCCAGCCGTGGCGCGATTGGGCAATCAACAGGTTTCGCCAGAGGAATTGCAGGCGCTGCTCGAGACTGTCCCGGCGCAAACCCGTGAACAACTGCGCGGCAACCGTGAGGCACTGGAGCGCTGGATCCGTTCGCGACTGGCGGAGAAAGCCGTGCTGGAGCAGGCCGATGCGCAGGGTTGGGCACAGCGTCCCGACGTCGCGCGGCAGACCCGGGCGGCGACGGAGCAGATCGTCTTTCGTGATTATTTGCGCTCGGTCAGTCAAGTGCCGGCGGAGTATCCAAGTGCGGCTGAGTTGCAGCAGGCGTACGACGCCGGCAAGGCCAATTGGCAGACGCCGGCGCTGTATCGGGTCAGTCAGATTTTCCTGGGTGTCGGCGATACGACGAGTGTGGAAACGGTGCGCAAACAAGCCGCCGAGTTGAGCAAGAAAGCTCAGGCCGCTCCGGGGGATTTTGCCACGCTGGCTACGCAGTATTCGCAGGATCGCGTCACGGCCGAGCGGGGCGGTGATACCGGGCTGCAACCGCTGCAGCAACTGGTGCCTGAGGTGCGTGGCGCCGTGGCGCGGCTCAAGGTTGGCGCGGTGTCCGATCCCGTGCAGAGCACGGCCGGATTCCACGTGATCAAACTCACCGAGCAACAACCGGCCCGCACCGCCACCCTCGATGAACTGCGCGATCAACTGACCCAGGCCCTGCGTGCGCAACGCCAGGAACAGATCGCCCAGGCCTACCTGGACGGCATGCTAAACACCGCCACCCTGAGCATCGACGGCGCTGAACTCAACAAAATCCTCGAGGACCACCGCTAGCCCCCTGTAGGAGTGAGCCTGCTCGCGATAGCGGTATGTCAGGTTAAGAAATGTCGGCTGACACACCGCTATCGCGACTGTTTTCACTCGACGAATCTGAGGCATGCAAAAGCGGTTTTGATACGCAGTTGCTTGATGGGTTCGATGCTTTCCTGAGATCCGATTTTTTTGACTACG
>NZ_QETJ01000170.1:0-9436 GCF_003105095.1 Pseudomonas sp. NDM
ATCAGTGATGGCGACTGATACACCGCTATCGCGAGCAGGCTCACTCCTACAGTGGATTTGTGTTGATCAAAAGCACGGTCAGTCAGTCACGATCCGCGAATGCTTCTGGGTGTCTTTCATGGTGATGTACACCAGCAGCGACACGGCAATGCACGCGGTGACGTACCAGTAGTAACCGGTTTCCATGCCGATGCTCTTGAACCACAGCGCGATGTATTCAGCGGTGCCGCCGAAGATCGATACGGTCAGTGCATACGGCAGGCCGACGCCCAGGGCGCGGATTTCAGTGGGGAACAATTCGGCTTTGACCACCGCGTTGATCGAGGTGTAGCCGCTGACGATGATCAGCGCCGCCATGATCAGGAAGAACGCGCCCCACCAGGTCTGGATGGTGTGCAGGGTCATCAGGATCGGCACGGTGAAGATCGTACCGAGCACGCCGAAGGCGATCAGGATCGGGCGCCGGCCGATCTTGTCCGACAGGCCACCGATGATCGGTTGCAGGCACATGAACAGGAACAGCGTGGCGGCGGAAATGGTGGTCGAGTCGGAGATGCTCATGCCGACCGTGTTCACCAGGTATTTCTGCATGTAAGTGGTGTAGGTGTAGAACGCCAGGGTACCGCCCATGGTCAGGCCGACCACGGTCAACAGCTCTTTGGGGTGGCGCATCAAGGTGCGCATGGCGCTTTCCCTGGACTTCTCTTTTTTGGTGAACGACTCGGTTTCTTCCATGCCGCGACGCAGGTACAGCGCCACTACCGCACACAGCGCGCCGATGGCGAACGGGATGCGCCAGCCCCACGCGTACAGCTGTTCGGTGGTCAGCATGTTTTGCAGCACGATCAGCACGCCGAGGGCGATGAGCTGGCCGGAGATCAGCGTTACGTACTGGAAGCTGGAGAAGAAGCCGCGACGTTCCTTGGTCGCCATCTCGGACAGATACGTCGCCGACGTGCCGTACTCGCCACCGACCGACAGGCCTTGCAGCAGGCGGGCGAACACCAGCAGGATCGGCGCGCCGATGCCGATGGTTTCATAGTTCGGGCTCAGGGCAATCAGCAGCGAGCCGAAGCACATCAGGTACACCGAGGCCATCAGCGCTTTCTTGCGTCCGACCTTGTCGGCGTACATGCCCATCAGCCAGCCACCGATCGGGCGCATCAGGAAGCCGACGGCGAAGATCGCTGCGGTGTTCATCAGTTGCGCGGTGGTGGAACCGGCGGGGAAGAAGGTCTTGGCGAAGTACAGGGAGAAGGCGGCATACACGTACCAGTCGTACCATTCGACCATGTTGCCGACAGAGCCGCTGAAGATCGATTTGATCCGGCTGGCGGTGGTTCTCGGTTTGGCCGGCACGGCAGCCGACCCGAGGGGCAGGGCGTTGGAGTTATCCATTGAAGGATCCTTCGTTTAATTGTTTTTGTGGAGCGCGTCGGAACGCAGCCTGCCGGGGCTATAGCAGGAGCTGTGCCAAGGGGCGGAGGGCCGGTTTAGAGGGGGTAGGGGGAATGGGTGAGCGGATTTGTGCCGACTGATTGGTTTGTGTGAGCGGATTTCCGCTTATTGCGGCGCAGATCAAAAGCCCCTCACCCTAACCCTCTCCCAGAGGGAGAGGGGACTGACCGAGGTGTTCTCGTGGGTCACATCGACCTGCAATATCGAGTCGAATACAGATTCGGGAAAGCATGGAGATCGGCTCCCTTCCCCCTCGCCCCCCTGGGGGAGAGGGCTGGGGTGAGGGGGAGGGATTTCAGCCACACCACAAATCTCTGCCTCACTCGGCCAAAAACATCTCCCGACTCAACCCATGGCGCTGCATCTTTTCATTGAACGTGCGGCGCGGCAGTTGCAGTTCTTCGAGCACGGCTTTCACATCGCCTTTGTGCCGGGTCAGCGCCGCGCGCAGGCATTGCGCTTCGAAGGCTTCCTGCTGCGCCGCCAGCGATTGCCCCGGATCGATTCCGGCGACCGGTTCATCCAGCCCCAACACCTGACGCTCGGCGACGTTGGCCAGTTCGCGGACGTTGCCCGGCCAGTCGTGGCTGAGCAGGTGACTCAGTTGGGCGCCGGTCAACGGTGGGAAGGTCCTGCCCAGACGCTGGGCGGCGTTCTGGGCAAAGGTTTCGAACAGCAACGGAATGTCTTCGCGGCGATCGCGCAGCGGCGGCAAGCGCAGTTCGGCGACGTTCAACCGGTAAGCCAGGTCTTCGCGAAAGCGTCCGGCGCGGGCCTCATCAAGCAGGTCCGGTTTGGTCGCCGCAACGATGCGCAAATCGACGCGAATGCTCTGATTTGAGCCCAGCCGTTCAAGCTTTTGCTCCTGCAACACCCGCAGCAATTTCACCTGTTGGGCCAGCGGCATGCTTTCGATCTCATCGAGAAACAGCGTGCCGCCATCGGCGTACTCCAGTTTGCCGATGCGCTTGCCCGAGGCGCCGGTGAACGCGCCGCTCTCATGGCCGAACAGTTCGGCCTCGAACAGTTGTTCCGGGATCGCCGCGCAGTTCAGCGCCACGAACGGTTTGTCGGCGCGCGGGCCGAAATCATGCAGGCAGCGCGCGACCAGTTCCTTGCCGCTGCCGGTTTCGCCACGGATCAGCACGTTGACCGGCAGCGCCGCCAGATCCAGCACCTGCCGACGCAACGTCTGCAAACCCCGGGACACGCCCAGCAACGTCGCATCCAGCTTCGCGCGGTTGTCGGCCAGTTCGTGCAGGGCGCGGTTTTCCAGGACCAGGCGGCGTTTGTCCAGCGCCCTGCGCAGACTGCCGAGCAGGGTTTCCGGGCTGAACGGTTTTTCCAGAAAGTCGTAGGCGCCGTCGCGCATGGCTTCAACCGCCATCGGCACGTCGCCGTGGCCGGTGAGCAGAATCACCGGCAGGTCTGCGTCGCGCTTCTGCGCCTCGGCGAGCAATTGCAAACCGTCCATGCCGGGCATGCGCACATCGCTGAGGATCACCCCGGGAAAATGCTCCGGCAGCGCGGCGAGGCATTCTTCGGCGCGGCTGAACAGCTGCACTTCGAAGCCCGACAGGCTCAGCCATTGTTCGACGGCGTCGCGAATGCTGCTTTCGTCGTCGACCACCATCACCGAATTGAGCATCAGATGTGTGCCTCCAGATCGATTGGCAAAGTAAGACTGAACACCGCGCCGTTGTCGGCATTCTCGGCGCTCAGACGGCCGCCGGATTCATGCACGATGGCGAAGGATACTGCCAGCCCCAGGCCCAGGCCGTCACCCACCGGTTTGGTGGTGAAGAACGGATCGAACACCTGGCCCAGATGCTCCTCGGCAATGCCGCCACCATTGTCGCTGACGCTCAGCCGCCACAATTGCTCGTCGGCCTCCAGACGGATTTGCAGACGCTTGCAGGCTTTGCCTTGCATGGCGTCCAGCGCATTGCGCAACAGGTTGATCAGCACCTGTTCGAGACGAATCGCATCACCGCGCACCCATGCCGGGCGTGTCAGATGCAGCACCAGGCTGACCTGCTCGTCGCGCAGCCGCGCATCGAGCAATTGCAGCGATTGATCGACCACGGTCGCCAGATCCAGACGCTCACGCAAACCGCTCGGACTTTTGCGGGCGAAAGTCTTGAGGTGGCCGGTGAGGGCGGCCATGCGCGTAAGCATGTCATCCACCGGTTTCAGCGCCTTGTACGCGTCATCCACGCGGCCATGTTCGAGCAGCAGGCGCAGGGTCGCCAGTTGCATGCGCTGAGCGGTCAGCGGTTGATTGATTTCATGGGCCAGCGCGGCGGACATCTGCCCCAGCGCGGCGAGCTTGGCCGACTGCACCAGACCTTCCTGAGCAGTGCGCAGGTCGCGGGTGCGCTCCTCGACCAGACGCTCGAGTTCTTCGCGATTGCGCTGGCGGACCTTGGCCAGCCGCCAGCGCTGGTTGAGAAACAGCAACAGGAACACCAGCGCCAGCCACACCCCGGCGGCGGCCAGCGCGGCGTTGCGCAAATCCTCGAAGGCCACTTGCGGGCGGCGCAGCAGGTGCAGGGTCCAGCCTTCGGTCGTCAGCGGCAGCGATTCCCACAGATAATCCGCCGTGCCCTGCGGGCCTTCGACCCGGCGCAGATCGCTGTTGTCATCGAAGCGCCGTAGCGGCAAATGGGTCAAAGGGACCAGCGATTGCTTGTCGTACTGGCGGGTGGTTTTGATCTCGGCCAGATCGCTGGCGCTCAACGGCCGCAAGGCGCGATAACGCCAGCCCGGCTGGTTGGCGATGAAGATGATCCCGCGCGCATCACTGACCAGCAGCGTGTCGCTGCCCTGGCTCCATTCGCGCTCCAGCTCGGGAAATTCCAGCTTGACCACCATCGCGCCAAGGAACTCGCCGTTGTCCCCGAGCACTGCGCTGGAGAGGAAATAACCGGGAATGCCGCTGGTCACACCCACCGCATAGAAACGCCCGGTGCCTTGGGTGCGGGTCTGGCTGAAGTAGGGGCGGAAGCCGTAATTGTGACCGACGTAACTGCTCGGCAAGCGCCAGTTACTGGCGGCCACGGCCAGGCCGGTGCGGTCGAGCAGTTCAAGGGTCGAGGACTGCGCCGCGCCGTTGATCTTTTCCAGCTTCAGATTCAGTGCGGTCTGCTGCGCCGCATCGACAGGGCCGGCCAGTGCCGAACGCAATTGCGGATCCAGCGCCAGCACGGCGGGCAGTGCGCGGTAGCGGTCGATCAGGGTGTGCAATGAGTTGGCGTAGAGCCCCAGTTGCTGGTTCGCGCGGGTGGCGTCTTCTTCCTGTGCCTGACGCTCGGCGTGGCGCATGGCGAGCGTCGCGGCCACGACAGTGCCGGCGATGATCAGCAGGGAATACAACGACAGACGCAGGGTACGGGAGGTCGGCAGCATGCTGGGCGCAGGAATAAGGACGGGCAGGCACCTTACCATGAGCACTGTTCAGGCCAGGAGCGGCGTCGTCACCTTTTCATACGGCAGTAAAAGTCGACGAATTGGAATGAAGCACGGTCCTCAGGTTTCGCAGCCTTCTTATTCGCTGTCCTGTATCGCGTTCAATGCGTTCAATGCGCTTGGAGGGGTCCGTACGACTTAGGGTCTTGACCGTTTCGATTAAATGTTTCGAGCGATACTGCAGCATATTGATCGTGTCGGTAATGTCGGCATCCAGTGCAGTCACCTCATCCTCGGTAAGATCATTTGCGCTGGTTACTATTTCATTGAAGAGATCGAGGGTGTCCGGAATCACCTTGATGGCCGGCCCGACGTAGGGGATCTTGCCAGCGGCTGCCAGGGCCAGTTCCTTGCCAGCCGCGATGCCGCCTTGCTGGATCTCTTGCCGTCCTTCGGGTGTGAGCGGGTTGTAACTGGCGATAGCTTTAAAGTTGATCACGGGCCCTTGTTCGCCCTGTGTTTCCTTTAACAGCCTGGGTCCTTTCAATCGATCCGTTTGCAAGCTGATGGAGGTGTTCAAACCGGTTTTTTTGCCGATCGCTTTCGTCGTTCTACTCACGGTTTTTCCGACGACGAAACCAAGAGCTCCGCCAATCAGCATTCCCAGAGGGCCGCCAGGGATTCCCATTGCTACCCCGGCTGCGCTCATGCCTATGCCAACCGCGTTGGACGCGCCCTTTTCCGCAAGAAAAAAACCTGTTCGTTTCGCGGTTGATACCCTGCTGTTGGTCTCGGAACGATGATTGAGTATCTGTGTGGTGACATCCCTGACAGCCAGATCGACGGCTGAAAGCAGCTCGCTATGGAAGGCCAGTTTCTTCTGCATCCGCTCTGTGGGAGTGTTTCCGGTAATAAATGCCAGAGCGCCTGTGCTTGACGGCTGGGCTTCTTCTGTTTTGTTGCCTGTCGTGTCGAAGTAAGTCATCGGATTGTTGCGCACGAACCCATACAGGTTCAGCCCATCCACATCCCCCGCCGGATCCGCACTGACCCAACGCTGCAACCATGGCGCGTAATAACGGGCGCCGTAGTAATACAAACCGCTCGCGTCCATCTCCTTGCCCGAATAGCGGATGAACTTGTAGGGAGCCTCGATCTCTGAAGGCGCGGTCATCCATGCCGTGGCGCCGAACGGGTAGTAACCTTCGGCGCTGATCAGTTGCGCCTGCTGACCGAGTTCCATCACGCAGGAGCCGAGGTGATCTTCCAGGCTGTAGCGCAGTTGATCGGTGGCGATGCCTTCGGGTTGTTTCGCTGCCCAATGCAGACAACGGGCATTACCGAGGGTGATGACGTGCAGCTCTTCGCCGTTGTCGCGGGTGCGGATTTCCAGCCCCGGCAAGTAGCGCACCTGATGAAAGTGCGCGGTGTTGGCCGCCAAGGTTTCGTGGCGCTTGAACACGCGCATGCCCTGGCTGTAGCGGTAATGCTCGGCATCATCGGGGCCGTCCGGGCGCTGGATCAGGGTCACGCTTTGCAGCTCGTCGCGGGCATTCCAGGTCAGCGGTTTGCAGGGGTGCATCGCGTTCAGGTTGCCGTGGAGATCGAACAGAACGTCGAACTCCGGTTCCGGATCGTCTGTTTTCCAGCGTACCCCGCGATTACTGTTCGGATCGATGCGCATTTGCCAGGTGTAATTGTTGCCCGCCCGTACATGGCACAGCTCGATCAGGTTGCCACCGTGATCGTACTGATAGGTCTGGGTGTAGTTGCGGCGATCGTTAGGGTCACCCGGTTGCGGCAGACCGGGGATGTCCGGCGGCGGGCCCGCATCGTGGCCGGTGGCGCTGATCAGCCGATAAAGCGAGTCATAGATGAAATCACGGTGGCCTTCGATCCGTTGGTTGGCGAAATATCGCGGCGCAAAAGCGTGGTCTTCGATGCGGGTGATGTTGCCGACGCGGTCGTAGAAGTACTCGAGGTTTTGCAGGACCCCACGGTCTTCGTGGTGGCTGGACTGGGTGTGCAAACGATTATCCGCCGGGTCATACGTCCACGTGCTGTGCACCCGATTCCCGGCCAGTTGTTCGATGATCTGGTCGTTGGCGTTGTACTGCGCGTCGATCAACACCGGTTGCCAGTCAGACGTGCCGCTGATCAGCAGTTGCGCGTCCTTGAGTTGCCCGGCCAGGCCGTAACATAAGCGTCGCCGGTGGCCGCCGGCGTCGGTCTGCTCCAGCAGTGCGCCGAGGGGGCTGAACACTTGGAGGCTGGTAAATGGCTCACCGTCGTGGAACGTGCGGGTTTCCCTCAGAGACGGGCCGGTCAGGGAAAAACTGTCGGTAAGCAGTGAGCCGGCACGATCCTTTTGTTCCAGCAACTGGCCGCGCTGATTGAGCCCCGCCTCGGCCGAGGCGTCGGCGTAGATGAAAACATCCACGTTGGGCCGACCATTTTCCTCGACGGCGACCACCCGCAGTTGCGCATCGAAGAGCGTCTGCCAATGGCTGCCGCGCTGGTCCCAGCGGCGCAAAGGCTCACCGGCGAGCCCGGGCAGGGTCAGGCGCCAGCCGGCGTCGACGCTGTCGGTTTTCAAGGGCTCGCCGTTCAGTGAATAGACGAGGGCAAGGTTGGGACGGGGGCTTGAGCCAAAAAGACGCGCATCCCATTTTTCAACCACCGCGCCTGTCGCATTGTAATACTGGCGAGCGACAAGCATTTGCACAGCAGGGTCACTGGGTTTGCGCAAACAGGCGATCTGTCTGACAGCCAGGCCTCTGCCATCCCAAGCGACTATGTCTGGTGTGCGAGTCAAGGCGCGAGCGTTCATAAGTGATTCGCTGCACTTTTTTTCTGCTGGTGTGCCGACACTCTCGGCAGCAACTCGGTGACACGGTTCAACTTGCCCAGCACAGCGGTCTCGACCTGTCCCAGGCGATAGCGGGTGCCTTGGGCCGTTGCAATGTGCTCTCGACCGAGACCTTCAAGCTCTGCCAATGCCTGGTCATACAGCTCCTTCCGGGCAGCGAGGTAATCGGCGGTCAATTCGATACTTTGTCCTACCAGGTCCAGATCGCGCTGCCCGAGCGAATTATTGAGTGCCTCCGTCACTTCGACACTGAGACGGAAAAAGGCCAGCCATTTTTCCAGATGAGTGCCTCCTGTGATGTCATCAGCGACTCCAATGGTTCCTGCTATCAGACTTTCCTTGTTACCGTCGGTGGTGCGGGGGTCATATTTTGAGAGAAAGGATTTGATTTTATTTTTCCCGTCCGTGGGTTTTGCTTCTTCAGCCAGACGACCGACATCGTAATCTGCGCTGTCGGGCAACAGTTTGTAGCCGTAAGGATTGTCTGCGCCTAGCTTGTCTATCCCTGCACCTGTCACGTCTGCGGCGATGGCTGCTGTGGCTATGCCGATACCCAACCCGGTGATCGGGTTGAACGTGGCAAATGTTCCGACGAATGTCCCTGCAGTAAGCGCCGTACCCGCAGTGAGGGCAGAGGCCAGAACGTTGAGCAGGGTCAAGGCTGCACGCTTCCCGCTGGAACGGTAGATATCCCTGGTGGAGTTCAAATGGCTGAGTTGATAGATCGATTTGTCCAGTTTGCCTGTAACAACAGCAAGCAGGTTTTCGTAGTCTGTCGCCACGGTCAGTAATTCAGAAGGTGTTCGCTGTTGCCCCTGAGCATCGAAGTACCGCAGCGGATTATTGCCAACGAATCCATACAGGTTCAGGCCATCCACATCCCCCGCCGGGTCGGCGCTGACCCAACGCTGCAACCATGGCGCGTAATAACGGGCGCCGTAGTAATACAAACCGCTGGCGTCCATCTCCTTGCCCGAATAGCGGATGAACTTGTAGGGGGCCTCGATCTCTGAGGGCGCGGTCATCCACGCCGTGGCGCCGAACGGGTAGTAACCTTCGGCGCTGATCAGTTGCGCCTGCTGACCGAGTTCCATCACGCAGGAGCCGAGGTGATCTTCCAGGCTGTAGCGCAGTTGATCGGTGGCGATGCCTTCGGGTTTTTTTGCTGCCCAATGCAGACAACGGGCGTTGCCGAGAGTGATGACGTGCAGCTCTTCGCCGTTGTCGCGGGTGCGGATTTCCAGCCCCGGCAAGTAGCGCACCTGATTAAAGTGTGCGGTGTTGGCCGCCAAGGTTTCGTGGCGCTTGAACACGCGCATGCCCTGGCTGTAGCGGTAATGTTCGGCATCATCGGGGCCGTCCGGGCGCTGGATCAGGGTCACGCTTTGCAGCTCGTCGCGGGCATTCCAGGTCAGCGGTTTGCAGGGGTTCATCGCGTTCAGGTTGCCGTGGCGATCAAACAGAACGTCGAACTCCGGTTCCGGCTCTTCTGTTTCCCAGCGTACCCCGCGATTACTGTTCGGATCGATGCGCATTTGCCGGGTGTAATGGTTGCCCGCCCGTACATGGCACAGTTCGATCAGGTTGCCACCGTGATCGTATTGATAGGTCTGGGTGTAGTTGCGGCGATCGTTAGGGTCACCCGGTTGCGGCAGACCGGGGATGTCCGGCGGCGGGCCCGCATCGTGGCCGGTGGCGCTG
>NZ_QETJ01000171.1:0-9420 GCF_003105095.1 Pseudomonas sp. NDM
CCCCTGTGGGAGCGAGCCGGCTCGCGAAAGCGGCCTTTCAGCCAAAATCCAGGTTGAATGACACACCGCGTTCGCGAGCAGGCTCGCTCCCACAGGATCGCGCTCAGACCGTGAAGGTGATGGCTGACAAACGGTGACAGCGCACAGGCATGCTCATTGACGCAAATCGGGTTTATGATGCCCAACGGCAGAATAATACGAGTCCCCCCAGGGATGACCTCGACCCCTTACGGAGCGCGCAATGCAGACTTTGTTTCCGCAGATCAAACCCCACGCCCGGCACGATCTGGCTGTCGATGACACCCATACGCTGTACGTCGATGAGAGTGGCTCGCCGGAGGGTTTGCCGGTGGTATTCATTCACGGTGGCCCCGGCGCCGGCTGCGACGCCCAGAGCCGGCGCTATTTCGATCCGAATCTGTATCGCATCGTCACGTTCGACCAGCGCGGCTGCGGTCGCTCCACCCCGCATGCCAGCCTGGAAAACAACACCACCTGGGATCTGGTCGAGGATCTCGAGCGCATCCGCAAACATCTCGGCATCGAAAAATGGGTGCTGTTCGGCGGCTCCTGGGGTTCGACCCTGGCGCTGGCCTACGCACAAACCCACCCGGAGCGAGTACACGGTCTGATCCTGCGCGGGATCTTTCTCTGCCGTCCGCAGGAAATCGAATGGTTCTACCAGGCCGGCGCCAGCCGTCTGTTCCCCGATTACTGGCAGGACTACATCGCACCGATCCCGCTGGACGAGCGCGACGACCTGCTCACCGCTTTCCACAAACGCCTGATCGGCAACGACCAGATCGCCCAGATGCATGCGGCCAAGGCGTGGTCGACCTGGGAAGGGCGCACCGCGACCCTGCGGCCGAACCCGCTAGTCGTCGATCGTTTCTCCGAGCCGCAGCGCGCACTGTCGATCGCGCGGATCGAATGCCACTACTTCACCAACAATGCCTTCCTTGAGCCCAACCAGCTGATCCGCGACATGGGCAAGATCGCCCATCTCCCCGGCGTGATCATTCACGGTCGCTACGACGTGATCTGCCCGCTCGACAACGCCTGGGAATTGCACCAGGCCTGGCCGAACAGCGAATTGCAGGTGATCCGCGATGCCGGCCACGCCGCGTCCGAGCCGGGCATCACCGATGCGCTGGTGCGCGCTGCGAGCAAAATGGCCCAGCGCCTGCTCGACCTGCCACTCGAAGAAGCATGAAGGCGCTGTTGCAGCGCGTACGCGGTGCGCGGGTCGAGGTCGCTGGCGAGGTGGTCGGCGCGGTCGATCAGGGTCTGCTCGTGCTGGTGGCGGTAGAACCCGACGACACGCGTACCAACGCCGACAAACTTCTGCATAAGCTGCTTAACTATCGGGTATTCAGTGATGCCGAGGGCAAGATGAATCTGTCCCTGACGGATGTGGATGGCGGGTTGCTGCTGGTCTCGCAGTTCACCCTTGCCGCCGACACCAAAAGCGGCCTGCGTCCGAGCTTTTCCACGGCCGCACCGCCGGCGCTGGCGGAGGAATTGTTCGACTATTTAATGAGCCAGGCGAAACAGGTGCATGGCACTGTGGCATCAGGTAGATTCGGCGCCGATATGCAGGTGCACCTGGTCAACGATGGCCCGGTTACCTTTTTGTTACAGACCTGACAGTGCCTGAAACGCTTTTTTCGGAAATTTCGACTGTTTTTAGGCTGTTTTCGCGATAAATACTTTGTTACCCCTGATGCGTTGTCATCCGGGCTACTAGATAATCGCGCGCTGCGGGGATCGACATTCGTTGATCCGTTTTGACTTAGGTAGAGACTTGTCTGGATCCGATTGGGGAATCATTTTGCCCCGGCGGAGTCGGAACAATGCTCGCCAACTTGGCAAGGGTGCCCTGAAAGGTCGGTTTTTCACTGCCGAAAACCCTAAAGGCACTTCATCTGGCCGTTGGTTTATTGATCTGTTTTCGGCGAGGGTTGCTCGTGATTGTTAGTCCCTGTAATGCAGCAAAAATGTCTGCCAAACGCATGCGAAGTGCTCTGGTAGCGGGTTCGGCGCTCCTGTGCCTGCTCAGCGCCGGTCAGCTTTGGGCGTTCAATCTTGACGACGTATCGGCCAAGGCCAAAGAGCTGGCCGGGCAGAAGTTCGAAGCCCCGCGCAGCAACCTGCCGAACGAATTCCGCGAAATGAAGTTCGCGGACTACCAGAAGATCCGCTTCCTCACCGAAAAGGCTGAGTGGGCCGATCAGAAGACGCCGTTCAAACTCTCCTTCTATCACCAGGGTATGCACTTCGATACGCCGGTGAAAATCAACGAAATCACCGCGAACACCGTCTCGGAAATCAAATACGATCCGAGCCGCTTCGATTTCGGCGACCTGAAATTCGATCCGAAAGCTACCGAACAACTGGGCTATGCCGGTTTCCGTGTGCTGTACCCGATCAACAAGGCCGACAAGCAAGACGAGATCATGACCATGCTCGGCGCGAGCTACTTCCGCGTCGTCGGCAAGGGCCACACCTATGGTCTGTCGGCCCGTGGTCTGGCGATCGATACCGCGCTGCCGTCCGGTGAGGAATTCCCGCGTTTCCGCGAGTTCTGGATCCAGCAGCCCAAGCCCGGCGACAAGCACCTGGTGATCTTCGCCCTGCTCGATTCGCCGCGTGCCACCGGTGCCTATCGTCTGATCCTGCGTCCGGGCAGCGACACCATCGTCGACGTCAAGGCCCAGATGTTCCTGCGTGACAAGGTCGGCAAACTGGGCATCGCGCCGCTGACCAGCATGTTCCTGTTCGGCGCCAACCAGCCGTCGAAAGTCCTCAACTACCGTCGTGAACTGCACGACTCCAGCGGTCTGTCGATCCATGCCGGCAACGGCGAGTGGATCTGGCGTCCGCTGAACAACCCGAAACATCTGGCCGTGAGCAACTTCAGCGTCGAGAACCCGCGTGGTTTCGGTCTGCTGCAGCGTGGCCGCGACTTCAGCCACTACGAAGACCTCGACGATCGCTATGACAAGCGCCCAAGCGCCTGGATCGAGCCGAAGGGCGAGTGGGGCAAAGGCACCGTTGATCTGGTAGAGATTCCGACCGCCGACGAAACCAACGACAACATCGTTGCGTTCTGGAGCCCGGAAAAAATGCCGGAGCCAGGCCAGCCGCTGGACTTCGCCTACCGCATGCACTGGACCATGGACGAAGCAGCGATCCACGCGCCGGACAGCGCCTGGGTGGCGCAGACCCTGCGTTCGACCGGTGACGTCAAGCAATCGAACCTGATCCGTCAGCCGGATGGCAGCGTTGCCTATCTGGTCGACTTCGAAGGCCCGTCTCTGGCGGCCCTGACGCCGGACGCCGACGTGCGCAGTCAGGTCAGCGTCGGCGACAACGCCGAACTGGTCGAGAACAGTGTGCGCTACAACCCGGAAACCAAGGGCTGGCGCTTGACCCTGCGGATGAAGATCAAGGACGCCAGCAAGGCGACCGAGATGCGCGCTGCACTGGTTCAGCCAGTGGTCACCGCGGATCTGGCCAAATCGGTACCGGCCTCCAATTCGTCGGTCGCCAAGGCTGACAAGGTTGCCGCCAAGCAGCAGGAGAAGCTCGACAAGGAAGCCAAGGCCGCCGAAGCCAAACAGGCTGAAGCCAAGCCTGCAGCCGATGCCAAGGACAAGGCCAACAAAGACGCCAAGCAGCCAGTCGCTGCCGACGCGGCCCCAGCCACACCGGAATCGGCGCCGACTGAAGAAGTCCTGACCGAGACCTGGAGCTATCAGTTGCCTGCCGATGAGTAACTCACAAGTACAGCCAGAGACTCTGTCCGAGTATCTGGCGCATCTGCCGATGACCGACGAGCAACGCGCGGAACTCGCGGGTTGCCAGTCGTTCAGCGAGCTGCATGAACGCCTGTCGTCCTCGACATTCGACGCCCCTGCCGAAGCCGCCCAGGCCTCGGTGGGCAAGCGCCTGACCCTGAGCACTGCCGAAGAACTGGCCGAAGCGGAAATGCTGGTGCTGGACGCCAGCGGCCGGGTCAGCCTCAAGGCGACCCCGCCGATCCGCCGTACCAAGGTTGTGCCGGAGCCATGGCGCACCAATATTCTGGTGCGTGGCTGGCGTCGTCTGACCGGGCGCACCAACCCGCCGCAGCCGCCGAAGGACGCCAATGTCCTGCCGGCCGCGCGCTGGCGCACTGTCGGTTCGATCCGTCGCTACATCCTGTTGCTGCTGATGCTCGGCCAGACCATCGTTGCCGGCTGGTACATGAAAGGCATCATGCCGTACCAGGGCTGGTCGTTCGTTGATCTGGATGAAGTGCTGCATCAACCGCTGCTGCAAACCGCCACGCAAGTGCTGCCGTATGCGCTGCAAACCAGCATTCTGATTCTGTTCGGGATTCTGTTCTGCTGGGTGTCCGCCGGTTTCTGGACCGCGTTGATGGGCTTCCTTGAGCTGCTCACCGGTCATGATAAATACCGTATCTCCGGGAAAAGCGCCGGTAACGAGCCGATCCCGAAAGATGCGCGTACTGCGCTGGTGATGCCGATCTGCAACGAAGACGTGCCGCGTGTATTCGCCGGTCTGCGTGCAACGTTCGAATCGGTCGCCGCCACCGGTGACCTGGATCGTTTCGACTTCTTCGTTCTCAGCGACAGTAACGACACCGATATCTGCGTTGCCGAGCAGCAGGCCTGGCTGGACGTCTGCCGCGAAGCCAAGGGCTTCGGCAAGATCTTCTATCGCCGCCGCCGCCGCCGTGTGAAGCGCAAGAGCGGCAACCTCGACGACTTCTGCCGTCGTTGGGGCGGTGACTACAAGTACATGGTCGTGCTTGACGCCGACTCGGTGATGAGCGGCGAATGCCTGACCAGTCTGGTGCGCCTGATGGAAGCCACGCCGGACGCCGGGATCATCCAGACCGCGCCGCGGGCGTCGGGCATGGACACCCTGTATGCGCGCATGCAGCAGTTCGCTACCCGCGTGTACGGTCCACTGTTCACTGCCGGCCTGCACTTCTGGCAGTTGGGTGAATCCCACTACTGGGGTCACAACGCGATCATCCGCATGAAGCCGTTCATCGACCACTGCGCCCTCGCGCCGTTGCCGGGCAAGGGCGCGTTCTCCGGTGCGATCCTTTCCCACGACTTCGTTGAAGCTGCGCTGATGCGCCGTGCCGGCTGGGGCGTGTGGATTGCCTACGATCTGCCGGGCAGTTACGAAGAGTTGCCGCCGAACCTGCTCGACGAACTCAAGCGTGACCGTCGCTGGTGCCACGGCAACCTGATGAACTTCCGCCTGTTCCTGGTAAAAGGCATGCACCCGGTGCACCGCGCGGTGTTCCTCACTGGCGTGATGTCCTACCTGTCGGCGCCGTTGTGGTTCTTCTTCCTCGTGTTGTCGACCGCGCTGTTGGCGGTGAACACGCTTATGGAACCGCAGTACTTCCTCGAACCGCGTCAGCTCTATCCACTGTGGCCACAATGGCACCCGGACAAGGCGATCGCGCTGTTCTCGACCACCATCGTGCTGCTGTTCCTGCCGAAACTGTTGAGCATCATCCTGATCTGGGCCAAAGGCGCGAAAGAGTTCGGCGGCAAGTTCAAGGTGACCCTGTCGATGCTGCTGGAGATGCTGTTCTCCATGCTGCTGGCGCCGGTGCGGATGATTTTCCACACGCGTTTCGTCCTTGCCGCTTTCCTCGGCTGGGCCGCGACCTGGAACTCGCCGCAGCGTGACGACGACTCGACCCCGTGGAGCGAAGCGGTCAAGCGCCACGGCCCGCAGACCTTGTTGGGCTTCTGCTGGGCACTGCTGGTGATCTGGCTGAACCCGAGCTTCCTCTGGTGGCTGGTGCCGATCGTCGGTTCGCTGATGCTGTCGATCCCGGTGTCGGTGATCTCAAGCCGCGTCGGTCTGGGCCTGAAATCCCGTGACGAGAGCCTGTTCCTCATCCCTGAGGAATACAATCCGCCACAGGCCTTGCTGGCAACTGATCAGTACACCCACGAAAACCGTTATCACGCCCTCAACGACGGCTTCGTCCGCGCCGTGGTCGACCCGCAGCAGAACGCCCTGGCGTGCTCGCTGGCGACCTCGCGTCACGGCCAGGCCGAGCCGATCGAGTGGCTGCGTCAGGAGCGTGTGCGTCACGCGATCAAGGTCGGCCCGTCCGGGCTGAACAACCACGATCGCCTGCAACTGCTCAGCGACCCTGTTGCACTGGCACGCCTGCATGAGCAGGTCTGGGCCGAAGGTCTCGCCGAGTGGCTGGACGCCTGGCGCGCCTCGGTGAAAGCCGATCCGCATGCGCCGTTGCTGCCGCTGCGACCGGTGAGCCTGCAGGCTCAGCCGGCTTGATAAAAAAACCCCGCGATGTTGCGGGGTTTTTTTTGGCCTGCTGAAAAGCCCCTCACCCTAACCCTCTCCCGGAGGGAGAGGGGACTGACCGGGTTGGATATTCGAGATACGCCGACCTGAGATATCGAGTCGACCTCGGATTTGAACAGCATGAAGATCGGCTCCCTTTCCCCCTCGCCCCCTTGGGGGAGAGCGTTGGGGTGAGGGGGTAGCTCTTGATTGTTAAACAAATTGTCCATTAAACCTTGTGCAAAAAAACGAGTGCGTTAGCATCCGTCCCCGAATTGGCGCACCCGGGCTTTTTTGCCTGTGACTGTTGGTTTTCGCGCCGCACACGCAATGGTTTTGGGGACTTGAAGATGAAGAAGTATCTGTCGATGCTGCTGGTCGGCGTCACGGCACTGGTTGCAGTCAATGCGGCGCAGGCCGGCGCTATCGATGACGCGGTCAAGCGCGGCTCGCTGAAAGTCGGCATGGACCCGACCTACATGCCGTTCGAGATGACCAACAAACGCGGCGAAATCATCGGTTTCGAAGTCGATATCCTCAAAGCCATGACCAAGGCCATGGGCGTCAAGCTCGAGCTGGTCTCGACCGGTTACGACGGCATCATCCCGGCGCTGATGACCGACAAGTTCGACATGATCGGCAGCGGCATGACCCTGACCCAGGAGCGCAATCTGCGCCTGAACTTCAGCGATCCGTTCATCGTCGTCGGCCAGACCCTGCTGATCCGCAAGGAGCTGGAAGGCACCATCAAGTCCTACAAGGACCTGAACACCGCTGACTACCGCATCACCTCCAAGCTCGGCACGACTGGCGAAATGGTCGCCAGGAAGCTGATCTCCAAAGCCAAGTACCACGGCTACGACAACGAGCAGGAGGCTGTGCTCGACGTGGTCAATGGCAAGGCTGACGCCTTCATCTACGACGCGCCGTACAACGTCGTTGCCCTGAACAAAGTGGGGGCCGGCAAGCTGGTGTTCCTCGACAAGCCGTTCACCTACGAGCCGCTGGCCTTCGGTCTGAAGAAGGGCGACTTCGACAGCCTCAACTTCATCAACAACTTCCTGCACCAGATCCACGAAGACGGCACCTACGATCGCATCCATGACAAGTGGTTCAAGAGCACCGAGTGGCTCAAGGACATGGAATAAGCCCGGTCACCTTTGGCGAGGGAGCTTGCTCCCGCTCGGCTGCGAAGCAGTCGTACACCCGTTGACTGGTTTTGCCCGACGTTGCGCGGTGGCTGATTTCAGGGCCGCTTCGCAACCCAGCGGGAGCAAGCTCCCTCGCCACAGAGGCAGCGGGCACCCTGATCGTTATGGATTTAGCTCTTGATGAAACAGAAAAAAGCCCAATGGCCCTGGCACGTCCTCACCGTGCTGGTGCTGGTCGGCCTGGCGGGCGCGTTGTATTACGCGACGTCGCTGATGTCCTACGAATGGCGCTGGAATCGCGTGCCGCAGTACTTCGCTTATCAAGCTGAAGAAACCCAGCGCGCCGCGGATATTTCCACCGTCACCGACTTGGTGCGCAAGGGCGGCAGTGCCGAGGTCACCCTGCGCAACGACGCCGGTGACGAGCAGAAGCTGACAGTCGACGAGAACAGCCTGCAATTCGCTCAGGGCGACGATGTTGCCGAAGGCGATGTCGTCGGCGTTACCCGGCACTGGGCGGCAGGGCCGCTGTTGTGGGGCCTGTGGACGACGTTGTGGCTGTCGCTGGTATCCGGCGTGCTCGGCTTGCTGATCGGTCTGGTCACTGGCCTGTGCCGGCTGTCGAGCAACCCCACCCTGCGCGATCTGTCGACCATCTACGTCGAGCTGGTACGCGGCACGCCGCTGTTGGTGCAGATTTTCATTTTCTACTTCTTCATCGGCACGGTGATGAACCTGTCCCGCGAGTTCGCCGGGATCGCTGCGTTGTCGCTGTTCACCGGCGCTTACGTGGCGGAGATCATCCGTTCCGGCGTGCAATCGATCGCCCGTGGTCAGAACGAGGCGGCGCGCTCGCTCGGTCTCAGCGCCGGCCAATCGATGCGCCACGTGGTCCTGCCGCAGGCGTTCAAGCGGGTGCTGCCGCCGCTGGCCGGGCAGTTCATCAGTCTGGTCAAGGACACGTCGCTGGTGTCGGTGATCGCCATCACCGAGCTGCTGAAAAGCGGTCGGGAAGTCATCACCACCTCATTTTCGCCGTTCGAAATCCTGTTCTGCGTCGCCGGTCTGTACCTGTTGATCAACCTGCCGCTGTCGAAAATCGCCAGTCGGCTTGAGCGGAGGCTCGCGCAAAGTGATTGAAGTCCGCGATCTGGTAAAAGTCTTCGACACCCGTGGGCAAGTGGTGCGCGCGGTGGACAACGTCAGCACCACGGTGGCCAAGGGCGAAGTGCTGGTGGTGATCGGCCCGTCCGGTTCCGGCAAGTCGACCTTCCTGCGTTGCCTCAATGGTCTGGAAGAGTTCGATTCCGGCTCGGTGAGCATCGACGGCCTGCAACTGGCCGACGCGAAAACCGACGTCAATGCTTACCGCCGCGAAGTCGGCATGGTCTTCCAGCATTTCAACCTGTTCCCGCACATGACCGTGCTGGAAAACCTCTGTCTGGCGCAGAAAGTCGTGCGCAAGCGCGGCAAGAAAGAACGCGAAGCCAAGGCCATGGCGTTGCTGGAAAAGGTCGGCATTGCGCAGAAGGCCCACGAGTTTCCGTCACGCCTGTCCGGCGGTCAGCAGCAACGGGTGGCGATTGCCCGGGCGCTGGCGATGGAGCCGAAAGTCATGCTGTTCGACGAACCGACCTCGGCCCTCGACCCGGAAATGGTCGGCGAAGTGCTCGACGTGATGAAAAACCTGGCCGTGGAAGGCATGACCATGGTCTGCGTCACCCATGAGATGGGCTTCGCCCGGGAAGTGGCGGATCGGGTGCTGTTCTTCGATCACGGCAAATTGCTCGAAGATGCAGCGCCGGCGGAGTTCTTCGATGCACCGAAGGATCCGCGGGCTCAGGCCTTTCTAAGACAGGTTCTTTAACGGCAAAAAAGATCGCAGCCTTCGGCAGCTCCTACAGGGTTTTGTGTACAC
>NZ_QETJ01000172.1:0-9395 GCF_003105095.1 Pseudomonas sp. NDM
ATTGCGGTCTGACATTCAACCTCTTCGGTGACTGTCAGACCGCAATCGCGAGCAGGCTCACTCCTACAGTTGTTTTGGGTGTGCTGAAAGATCAGCGGCGGTCAGCGACCACGCCGATCAGCACCAGCACAACCAGAAGCACCGGCGCCAGGCTGTAGTTGTTGAACTGGCTCAGGCCCTTGATCACCCACGGCGTCGCGTAGATCAGCGCGGCGCCGCTGCCGATCAGGCAGAGCAGGGCCATCAGGGGCACGCGCAGGGCACCGGCGATGCTGCCCAGGCGTTGCTCGACCCAGCCTTTGAAGTCGGCGCCGAACAGCACCAGCAGGCAACCGACCAGCGCCAAAGCGATTTCCGAGAGATTGCTGCGGCTCCAGCGGGAGACGGTGGCCAGCAGGTCGAGTATCAAATCCATGCGTTTTCCCTTTGAGCTGAAGTCAGTTCAGAAATTGTTGCAGCAAGTCGTTGAGGAACAGCTGGCCGCGTTCGGTGGCCGCCAGGCGTGACGGTTCGACCTGCAACAGGCCGCTTTGTTCGGCTTCGCGGCGGCCTTCGGCGAGGCTGTCGAGCGACAGTCCGGTGCGTTCCGGATACAGGCGCGATTCGACCCCGGCAGTCAGGCGCAGGGCGTTGATCAGGAACTCGAACGGCATCTCGTCATTGCTCAGCGGTTTCTCGCCAGCCTGAAAGTTTTTCGCCGGGTTCAGATAATCCTTCGGCAGGCGGGTTTTCCATGTGCGTACGATGCGTCCGTCCGGGTGACTCAATTTGCCATGGGCGCCGGCGCCGATGCCGATGAAGTCGCCGAAGCTCCAGTAATTGAGGTTGTGCCGCGCCGGGCGATCGGGCTGGGCATATGCCGACACTTCGTATTGCGCGTAACCGTGCTCGGCCAGCAGCGCCTGGCCAGCTTCCTGAATGTCCCACAGCGTGTCGTCTTCCGGCAGCACCGGCGGCTGATTCCAGAACACCGTGTTGGGTTCAAGCGTCAGCTGATACCAGGAAATGTGCGTCGGCTTCAGCGCGATGGCCTGACGCAGGTCGCTCAAGGCATCGTCCAGCGACTGATCGGGCAAACCGTGCATCAAGTCGAGGTTGAAATTATCGAACCCGGCCTGTCGCGCCATGCCCGCCGCACGCACGGCTTCGTCACCGTTGTGGATACGGCCGAGGGCCTCAAGTTTTTCCTGCTGAAAGCTCTGGATGCCGATCGACAGCCGATTGATCCCCAGCTTGCGATAGGCGACAAACTTCTCTTGTTCGAAGGTGCCCGGATTGGCCTCCAGGGTGATTTCAATGTCGGCGGCGAACGGGATGCGCTGCTCGACGCCCTGCAACAAACGCCCTAGGGCGTCGGCGCTGAACAGGCTCGGTGTCCCACCACCGAAGAAAATCGAGGTCAGCTCACGGCCATACACCGCATGCAGATCCTGATCGAGATCGGCCAGCAGCGCGTCGACGTACTCCTGCTCCGGCAGCACCGGGCTGGCGGTATGCGAGTTGAAATCGCAATACGGGCATTTGCGCACACACCACGGGATGTGGATGTACAGCGCCAGGGGCGGCAGAGTTGGCAGCGGCGCCCGAGGCGAGGAAGCGGCGCCGCCGATGATCAGCGACGACGCGGAAGAATCAGTGGTCATTTCAAGCCCAGACGCTGGCGCAGCAGATCCATTGCACGGGCGCGGTGGCTGATCTGGTTCTTGTCGGCCGGGCTCAGCTCGGCGCTGGAGCAGTCGCGCTCCGGCACCCAGAACAGCGGGTCGTAACCGAAGCCGTGTTCGCCGCTGGCTGCGGTGAGGATGCGGCCGTGCCACAGACCTTCGCAGAGAATCGGCAGCGGATCATCGGCGTGGCGCACCAGTGCTAAGACGCAGACGAACTGTGCGCCGCGCTCGGCTTCCGGCACATCTTTCAGCGCGTCGAGCAGTTTGGCGTTGTTCGCGGCATCGCCCTGGCCGTCGGCATAACGCGCCGAGTAGATGCCCGGCGCACCGCCGAGGAAATCCACCGCCAGCCCGGAATCGTCGGCCAGTGCCGGCAGCCCGGAAATGCGCGCGGCGTTGCGCGCCTTGAGGATCGCGTTCTCGACGAACGACAGGCCGGTTTCTTCCGGCTCGACCTTGCTCCATTCGCCAATCGAGCGCAGTTGCACCGAGTCGCCGAGCATGGCCTGGAGTTCTCTGAGTTTGCCGGCGTTATGGCTGGCCAGTACGAGCTGCTTGATGTTCATCATTCGCCGGGAAAAAGTTCTTGGTTGAAGTTGATGGTGTTGATCTTGTCGCCGTTCTGCACCTTGATTTCAAAGGTGCGGGTTTCCTGCTGCGGTACCGGGTACTGGGCGATGTAGTAGATCGCGCCCTGTTCGGTGACCTGGCGGAATTTCAGCGCCACGCTGTTGCTGGTCAGGTCCTTGACCGTGCCGGTGACGCTGGCGATCAGCGGTTTGCCGTCCTTGATCACCGAGACGTTGATCACGCCCTGGTTCTTGCTGCGGATCAGCTCGGCGGCCTTGGCGATGTCCGGCGTCAGAAACGTCGAGTTGAAAGTGTTGTAGTGCACCGTGACATCGCCGAAGGTTTCCTTGCGTTCACCTTTGATGACGTCTGCCGCCATGGCGCCAGCGCTCAGGCAGGCGGTGAGTAACAGCAACGCTGGACGACTCATGTTCGTGCTCCTCGAAATGGCCTGGCTCAGACCGCGACTCGGTGGTCCGCCAACTGCGGGCTGCTGACGCGGTAGATACCGATTTCACCTAACAGATTAGGCCATAGCTTACTGGCCCACCCGTGACGGTGCTGTTGATCCACGGCAAGCCGATCAATGACCTTGGCATCACGTTCGCGGCACAGCTCTTCGAAATCCTCGAAGGTGCAGAAGTGGATGTTCGGCGTGTTGTACCAGGTGTAGGGCAGGAACTCGGAGACCGGCATGCGGCCCTTGCTCGCCAGGTACCAGCGGCAGCGCCAGTGGCCGAAATTCGGGAAGGTGATGATGCACTGGCGGCCGACCCGGAGCATTTCGTCGAGGATCTTGTCCGGGTAATGCACCGCTTGCAGGGCCTGGGTCATGACGACGATGTCGAAACTGTTGCTGGCGAAGTTGCCCAGGCCCTTGTCCAGATCCTGCTCGATGACGTTGATGCCCTTGGCCACGCACTCGGCAATATTGTCGGCGTCGTTTTCCAGGCCATAACCGGTGACGTTCTTGTTGTCGCGCAGCCAGGTCAGCAGTTCGCCGTCACCGCAACCGAGGTCGAGGACGCGGCTGCCGGCGGGGATCCATTCCTGGATGATTTCCAGATCAGCTCTCATGGCTTTCTCACAACGAAATGCGGTTCATGTAATTGCCGAACGCCTGCAAGTAACGCGGGATCGGAATCAGAAAGGCGTCGTGGCCCTGCGGTGCGTCGATTTCCAGATAGCTGACGTCCTTGCGCGCGGCCATCAGCGCATCCACCAGTTCCCGCGAGCGCGCCGGGGAGAAGCGCCAGTCGGTGGTGAATGACATCACGCAGAACTTGGCCGTGGCGTTTTCGAAGGTTTTTGCCAGGTTATCGTCGAAGTTCGCCGCCGGATCGAAGTAGTCCAGAGCCTTGGTCATCAACAGATAGGTGTTGGCATCGAAGCGCCCGGAGAACTCTTCGCCCTGATAACGCAGGTAACTTTCAACCTGGAACTCGACACTGTGGAAGTCGTAGTTGAGTTTTTCGCTCTTCAGGCCGCGGCCGAATTTCTCGCCCATGGAGTCGTCGGACAGGTAAGTGATGTGGCCGACCATGCGCGCCAGCATCAGGCCGCGCTTGGGGATCACGCCCGCTTCCTGGAACGAACCGCCGTGGAACTCAGGGTCGGTGAGAATTGCCTGACGTGCCACTTCGTTGAACGCGATGTTCTGCGCCGACAGTTTGGGCGCCGAGGCGATGGCCAGGCAGTGACGCACGCGATCCGGGTAGGTGATGGTCCATTGCAGCGCCTGCATGCCGCCGAGGCTGCCGCCGATCACCGCCGCCCACTGGCCGATGCCGAGCAAGTCAGCGAGGCGCGCCTGGCTGTGCACCCAGTCTTCGACGGTGAGCACCGGGAAGTCGGCACCGAACGGCTTGCCGGTCTCCGGGTTGACGCTGCTCGGGCCGGTGGAGCCGTTGCAGCCGCCGAGGTTGTTCAGGCTGACCACGAAGAACTTGTTGGTGTCGATCGGCTTGCCGGGGCCGATGCAGCTGTCCCACCAACCGGGTTTGCGGTCGTCGACGCTGTGATAGCCGGCCGCGTGGTGGTGGCCGGACAAGGCGTGGCAGATCAGCACGGCGTTGCTCGCCTGGGCGTTCAGCGTGCCGTAGGTTTCGTAGATCAGATCATAGGCGGCCAGCGAACGCCCACAAGCCAGCGCCAGCGGTTCGCTGAAGTGCGCGGTTTGTGGTGTCACCAGACCAACAGAATCGGCGGGAAAGGCAGTTGGCATCGACCCTGCTCTCGTTGAAATGAGGCGTAAGTCTAAAGACCGTGGGGGGTAGCGGCAAGCGGCCCTCACCCTAGCCCTCTCCCGGAGGGAGAGGGGACTGACCGCGGCGATCTTCAGAGTGATGCTGACCTGAGGTATCGAGTCGAACTCAGGCCTTGAAAACAACCCGATCGGCTCCCTCTCCCTCGGGAGAGGGCTGGGGTGAGGGGAGCAGGCGACCCCATATCAAGTCGAGCGCCCGCTCCCTCTCACCTCACATCAGCAAACGCAAAATCTCCGGCATCATCGTCATCGCCGCCAGATTGTTGATCACCAGCATGTCGATCAATTTCAGCGCAAGGAAGGCGAAGATCGGCGACAGATCCAGGCCGCCGAGGTTCGGCAGGAAGCGGCGGAACGGTGCCAGCGCCGGTTCACAGATCTGGTTGACCAGTTCGGCGCCCGGATTGTGGCTGCCCGGTGCGACCCACGAGAGAATCACGCTGATGATCAGGGCGAAGAAGAAGATCTTCAGAAACAGCGCGGTAACGCCGATCAGCGACCAGATAAACAGTTGCAGCGGGTTGCCGGTGGTGCCGTAGGTCAACAGCAGGGTGAGTGCCATCAGCAGTAGCTGCACCAGAATCGCCAGTACCAGCGACGACATGTCGAGGCCGAACAGGCTCGGGATGATCCGGCGCAAAGGCTTGAGCAGCGGCTGGGTGGCCTTGACCACGAACTGGCACAGCGGGTTGTAGAAGTTCGCCCGCACCAGTTGCAGGACGAAGCGCAGCAGCACGATCAGCAGGTACAGGCTGCCGAGGGTTTGCAGCACGTAAACCGCTGCGGTGTTCAATCCGATCATGTAAGGCTCCTTTATTTGCCCAGTTGTTCGGCCATGTCGGCCGAGCGGTGCGCGGCGGCGCCGAGTGCGGTTTCAACCAGCGCTTCGAAGCCGCCAGCCTGGAATGATTTGATCGCTGCTTCCGTGGTGCCGTTTGGCGAGGTCACACGGCGACGCAGTTCGGCGGCGTCGACGTCGCTGGACACCGCCATGTGCGCGGCGCCCAGAGCGGTCTGCACGGTCAGTTGTTCAGCGATTTCCTTTGGCAAGCCGAGTTTGACGCCAGCGGCGGTCATCGCTTCGATCAACAGGAAAAAGTACGCCGGGCCGGAGCCGGACACGGCAGTCACGGCGTCCAGTTGCTGTTCTTCGTCCAGCCACAGGGCGATGCCGACGGCGGACAGCAGCTCTTCGGCTTGCTGACGCTGCTCGGCGGTCACTTCGCTGGTCGCGTACAAACCGCTGACACCCTGACGCAGCAGCGCCGGGGTGTTCGGCATGCAGCGCACGATCGGCTGTTCGCCGAGCCACGCGGTCATGCTCGCGCAGGTGATCCCGGCGGCGATCGACACCACCAGTTGATTCGGCTTCAGGCTGGGGCGAATCGCCTCGCACACAGCTTTCATCGCCTGTGGCTTGACCGCCAGCACGACGACATCGACGCCTTCGATAGCCTGGGCGTTGTCGGCGAAGGTTTCGATGCCGTGCTCGGCGCTGACCCTGGCGCGCGTGTCGTCGCCCGGATCGCTGGCGCGGATCTGCGCCGCTTCCAGACCCTTGGCGCGCAAGCCGCCAATCAGACTGGCCGCCATGTTGCCCGCACCGATAAACGCAATACGTGTGTTGCTCATGTGTGGTCCTTATCTGGAAACGTTCAAGACTGGGAATAATCTCTGGCGCCAAACAGCGCGGTACCGATCCGCACCCAGGTGGCGCCCTGGGCGATGGCCGACTCGAGGTCGTGGCTCATGCCCATGGACAAGGTGTCGAGCGGCAGCTCGAGGCTCGCCTGCAAGGTCTGCACGGCGGCGAAAGCAGCGTCCTGTTCGGCGCGCGCCTCGGTCGGCTCGGGAATCGCCATCAGCCCGCGCAGTTTCAGCCGGGGCAGGGCGCTGATGGCCTCGGCCAGCGCCGGCAGATCGGCCGGGGTGCAACCGGATTTACTCGCCTCGCCGCTGACATTGACCTGAATGCAGATGTTCAGTGGAGGCAGCTCGGCGGGGCGTTGTTCGGACAGGCGTTGGGCGATTTTCAGACGATCCACGGAGTGCACCCAGTCGAAATGCTCGGCAATCGCACGAGTCTTGTTCGATTGAATGGGGCCGATGAAGTGCCAGATCAAGGGCAGATCGGCCAGCTCCAGCTGTTTGCCCAAGGCTTCCTGCAGGTAGTTCTCGCCGAAGTCGCGCAAGCCGGCGGCATAGGCTTCGCGCAGGGCCTGGGTGGGTTTGGTCTTGCTCACGGCGAGCAAATGGATGCTGTTTTCGTCGCGGTGTGCAGCTTTGGCTGCTGCCTGGATGCGCGAACCAACCTGAAGGATGTTGTCTGCTATCGTGGACATCAAGAGGCGCCGGCGGTCTGTAGGTTCGCGGCATTCTACTGGAATTGAGGGACGCTATGGATATCACTGAACTGCTGGCCTTCAGCGCCAAACAGGGCGCATCCGACCTGCACCTGTCGGCGGGCCTGCCGCCGATGATCCGCGTCGATGGCGATGTGCGGCGGATCAATCTGCCGGCGCTGGATCACAAGCAAGTACACGATCTGATCTACGACATCATGAACGACACCCAGCGCATCGAATTCGAGAAAAATCTGGAAACGGATTTTTCCTTTGATGTGCCCGGCGTGGCGCGGTTTCGGGTCAACGCGTTCAACCAGAACCGAGGCGCCGGCGCAGTGTTCCGCACCATTCCCTCGAAAGTGCTGAGCATGGAAGACCTCGCCATGGGCGATGTTTTCCGCAAGATCACCGATGCGCCGCGCGGGCTGGTGCTCGTCACCGGGCCGACCGGTTCAGGCAAATCCACCACGCTGGCGGCAATGATCGATTACCTCAACACCCATCGCCATCACCACATTCTCACCATTGAGGACCCCATCGAGTTTGTCCACGAATCGCGCAAATGCCTGATCAATCAGCGCGAAGTCCATCGCGATACCCGCAGCTTCGCCACAGCGCTGCGTTCGGCCCTGCGTGAAGATCCGGACGTGATTCTGGTGGGTGAGATGCGTGATCTGGAAACCATTCGCCTGGCGCTGACCGCCGCTGAGACCGGGCATCTGGTGTTCGGCACACTGCACACGACGTCGGCGGCGAAGACCATCGACCGCGTGGTCGACGTGTTTCCCGGCGACGAGAAGTCGATGGTGCGTTCGATGCTGTCGGAGTCGTTGCTGGCGGTGGTGTCGCAGACGTTGATCAAGAAGATCGGCGGCGGGCGGGTGGCGGCGCATGAAATCATGCTCGGGACATCGGCGATTCGTAACCTGATCCGCGAGGACAAGGTGGCGCAGATGTATTCAGCGATTCAGACCGGTGGGTCGTTGGGGATGCAGACACTCGATATGTGCCTGAAAGATCTGGTAACCAAAGGCCTGATCAGCCGCGAGCATGCCCGCGAGAAAGCGCGTACACCGGATAATTTCTAGTAGCCAAAAGCAAAAGATCGCAGCCTTCGGCAGCTCCTACAGGGAAACGCTGATCCCAATGTAGGCGCTGCCGAAGGCTGCGATCTTTCGATCTTTCGATCTTTAGCGCTGGACTACACGCAGTTGCTGTTGCTCTTTGGGCAACACGCGCTTGGCCACGACGTAGTGCTTTTCCCAGTACGGCTTGTTCAGCGTGTCGATGCTCACCGCTTTGCCACGGCGCGGGGCGTGGATGAAGCGGTCGTTGCCCAGGTAGATGGCAACATGGTTGACCCGACGGCTCTTGATGTTGAAGAAAATCAGGTCGCCGGGTTTCAGATCCTTGCGCTCGACTTTCTCGCCGTGACCGCTGGCCATGGCGTTGGAGGTGCGTGGCAGGTCGAACGTAGCGTCGTTGAACGCGTATTTCACCAAGCCGCTGCAATCGAAGCCTTTACTTGGGCTGCTGCCGCCCCAACGATAAGGTGTACCGAGGACGTTCACCGCACGGCTCAGCACATTGCTGCTTTCCTTGCTCGCCATCGGTGGCACCAGTTTGCTGCGGCTCTTGCTGCTCAGCGTGGTGGTTTTGCTCTTGCTGCTTTTGCTCGCTGGAGCCGAAGCATGGGATTTAGGGGTAAAGCCGTTAACGTTTGGAAGACGTTGCTCACGATTGGTGGCGTGGGCGGCCAGTGGCATTAATAGGCAAATAGTCAGCCATGTCTTGAAAAATGGTCGCATTAGGCGTGGCTCGTAAGTGATAGCGCGCAACTTTATAACAGCTTTTTTTGCCGTTCCGAGGCCGTTCATCGATTCATTCCGCCGGCCAGGGAACCAAAAACGCTTAAAAAGTACGCAATTGTCCGACAGAAGTCAGGTTCTACAAGGGTTTCGCGCTAGCAACGGTAACATTTGCCATACGTCGGCCACCTGTAAAAAAGTCACAAAGAAATGAAGAATATTTATCTATCGAGTGCAATGAGGTCTTAATGAACAGCTATCAGCTACCCCGCGTGAAAGAAAAAGACACTCACAGCAAAGTCATCGGCTACCTGCTGTGGATTTTCGGATTCACGGGTGCGCACCGCTTTTATTACGGCAAGCCGGTGACCGGGACGATCTGGTTCTTCACCTTCGGTTTGCTGGGGATTGGCTGGCTCATCGACGTGTTTCTGATCCCGGCGATGGATCGCGAGGCCGACCTGCGTTTTGCCGCCGGGCCGATCGAGTACAACGTCGCGTGGATCCTGCTGACCTTCCTCGGTGTGTTCGGCGTACACCGCATGTATCAGGGCAAATGGATCAGCGGCTTGCTGTATCTGCTGACCGGCGGGTTGTTCTTTATTGGTGTGCTGTATGACTTCTGGACGCTGAACGATCAGGTGTCGGTGCGTAACGCGCAGAATCGCGGCGCCTTCCAGTAAGCTTTCGCGAGCAGGCTCGCTCCCACAGGAATCACCGCAAAACCTGTGGGAGCGAG
>NZ_QETJ01000173.1:0-9386 GCF_003105095.1 Pseudomonas sp. NDM
CCTTCGGCAGCTCCTACAAGGGCGTGTCGTACACCTGTAGGAGCTGCCGAAGGCTGCGATCTTTTGATCTTTTCAGACCGGAAGGTGAATGCCGAAGGTGTTCATGCCCCCGTCACTGCGTACAAACACATCCCCGCCATGCATCAGCGCAATCGCCTTGACGATCGCCAGCCCCAAGCCGTGGTTATTGCCGCTGTTGCTGCGCGAGGCATCGACCCGATAGAAGCGCTCGAACAACCTCGGCAAATGTTCACTGCCAATCGGCGTCCCGGGATTGGCCACGCCGATGCTCACCTGATGTTCTTGAACCTCGATGCGCACTTCGATCACCTGTCCCGGTTCGGTGTGCTGCACCGCGTTGCCCAGCAAGTTGATCAGCGCCCGGCGCAAATGCGCGACCTCGATCTGGACCTGCGCATCGCCGCTGACCTGCACTTCAACCTGAGCGTCCTCAAGGATGAAATCCAGATAGTCCAGGGTCGTCGCCACCTCATCAGCCAGTGACGTCGAGGTCAGTTTGGTTGCCTTGTTGCCCTGATCGGCGCTGGCCAGGAACAACATATCGTTGATGATCGAACGCAGTCGCTCCAGCTCTTCGAGGTTCGATTGCAGCACTTCGAAATAGTGTTCGGCCGAGCGCCCGCGGGTCAGCGCGACCTGGGTCTGGCCGATCAGGTTGGTCAGCGGTGACCGCAGTTCATGGGCGACGTCGGCGTTGAACGACTCCAACCGCGAATAGGCCAGTTCCACCCGTTCCAGCGTCGAATTGAACGACTCGACGAACTGCTCCAGTTCCGGCGGCAACGGCGATAGACGCAAGCGCCCGGCGCGTAGTGGTGGTGCCAGGCGCTGAGCTTCCTGCGACAGTTTGATCAACGGCTTGAGGCCGATGCGCGCCACCCAATAGCCCAGCGCCGAAGCCATCAGCACACCGGCGATCGCCAGACCGATCAGTGCGATCAGCAGATTGTGCTGCGTCTCATGGAAGGTTTCGGTATCGATGCCGATCATGAAGCGCAGCGACGGGCGCTGGTCCTTGGCCGGCAACTCGGTCAGCAGCACTTTCAGGGGGTAGGGATGGTCGGCCAGATACAGGTCATGCATGCCCAGCGGACCCTGAGCGAAGGCCCGAATCGCGGCATCGGGTTGTCCATATTCGTAACCCGGATTACCACTGACCACCCAGAACCGGATGCGCTTGTCTTCTTCGCCGAGCAGCTTCAGCTTGGCGTTGATCTTCACCCAATGTTCCGGTGTGCCGAAGCGATTGAGCGCCGACTCGAGCACGCTGTAACGCGCATCCAGCTCAGCTTCCGGCAACAGCCCCAAGCCCTTGTCGACCTGTTGATACAGTGCGCCACCAATCAACAGAAACACCACGAGCGCCACCAGCGTGAACATCCCGCTTAAACGCAGGGCAATCGAGTTACTGGACACCACGGCTCTCCAGTACATAACCCATGCCGCGAATGGTGTGCAGCAGTTTTTCGTGGAACGGGCCGTCTAGTTTGGCGCGCAGGCGTTTGATCGCGACTTCGACGACGTTGGCATCACTGTCGAAATTGATGTCCCAGACCATCTCGGCGATCGCGGTTTTCGAGAGGATTTCGCCCTGGCGACGGGCGAGCACGCTGAGCAGGGAAAACTCTTTCGCGGTCAGATCCAGGCGCGTGCCGGCGCGGGTGGCCTTGCGGCTGATCAGGTCGATCCACAGGTCGGCGATGGTTACTTGCACCGGCTCATGACCGCCGCTGCGCCGGGTCAACGCTTGCAGGCGGGCGACCAGTTCGAGGAAGGAAAACGGCTTGCCGAGGTAATCGTCGGCACCGTCGCGCAGGCCCTTGATGCGGTCTTCGACGCGCTCGCGGGCGGTGAGCATGATCACCGGGGTCTGTTTGCGCGCACGCAACGCGCGCAGCACGCCGAAGCCATCGAGCCCCGGCAACATGACGTCGAGGACGATCACTGCGTAGTCGCATTCCAGCGCCAGATGCAGGCCTTCAACGCCGTCGCGGGCAAGGTCCACGGTGTAGCCCTGCTCGGTCAGGCCACGGTGCAGATAGTCTGCGGTTTTTTCTTCGTCTTCGATAATCAGAACGCGCATGACCGCCTCAGTCTGTGGTCGCCAATGCCGTTGCGGGCGTTGGGGCTGGTGGGTGTGAGTGCCGGTGAAACAGCCGTTCGAGCCATAAGTATATGACCGGGGTGGTGAACAGCGTCAGCATCTGGCTGACCAGCAAACCGCCGACCACGGCAATGCCCAATGGCTGGCGCAGTTCGGCGCCGGTGCCGTAGCCGAGCATCAGCGGCAACGCGCCGAGCAGCGCGGCGAGGGTGGTCATGATGATCGGCCGGAACCGGGTGATGCACGCTTCGAAAATCGCCTCTTGCGGCGCCAGTCCGCGCTGGCGCTGCGCCTCGAGGGCAAAGTCGATCATCAGGATGCCGTTCTTCTTGACGATACCGATCAGCAGCACCAGGCCGATCAACGCCATGATCGAAAAGTCCTGGCCACAGATCCACAGCATGATCACCGCGCCGAGGCCTGCCGCCGGCAATGTCGAAATGATCGTCAGCGGATGCACGAAGCTTTCATAAAGCACGCCGAGGATGATGTACACCGCCACCAGCGCCGCAAGGATCAGCCACGGCTGACTGGCCAGCGAACTCTGGAAGGCCTGCGCTGCACCCTGGAAATTGCCGCTGATCGCGGTGGGCATGCCGATCTCGGCCTTGGCCTGATTGAGCAGAATTACCGCATCGCCCAGCGCCACGCCCGGGGCGAGGTTGAAGGACAGGTTGGCGGCGGGGAACATGCCGTCGTGGGCAATCGACAGCGGGCCGATGGTCGGCGCGTCAAACCGGGCCAGCGCCGAGAGCGGCACCATTTCCCCGCTGAGCGGCGAACGCAGGTAGAAATAGTTGAGGCTTTCGGCCTTGCCGCGTTGCCTGGTGTCCAGCTCGAGGATCACGTTGTACTGGTTGACCTGAGTCTGGAATTCATTGATCTGCCGTTGGCCGAACGCATCGTACAGCGCCTCGTCGACATCGCTGGCAGTCAGGCCAAAACGCGCCGCTGCGCTACGGTCGATGCTGATGTGAGTGATGCTGCCGCCCAGTTGCAGATCATTGGAAATGTCGCGGAACGCCGGGTTGCTGCGCAGTTTCTCGGTCAGGCGCTGGGTCCAAGTGGCGAGGGTCGCGCCGTCATTGCTTTTGAGCACGTACTGGTACTGCGCACGGCTCGGGCCGGAGCTGAGGTTGATGTCCTGCCCTGCGCGCAAATACAGAACGATGCCGGGGACTTTCATCAGTTGCGGACGGATGCGGTCGATGAACTGGCTGGCGCTGACATCGCGATCGCCACGTTTTTTCAGGGCAATCCAGAAGCGCCCGTTGGCGATGGTCTGGTTGCTGCCGGAAACACCCACCGAATGGGAAAACGCCTGCACCGCCGGATCCGCCGCGACGATTTCCGCCATCGCCAAGTGTTTTTTCACCATGTCGCCGTAGGAAATGTCCGCAGCGGCTTCAGTGGTGCCGAGGACGAAACCGGTGTCCTGCACCGGAAAGAACCCCTTGGGAATGAAAATGTAGCCGGCAACCGCCAACGCCAGCGAGAGACCGAACACACCAATCATCAGTTTCTGATGGTCGAGGGCGCACCGCAGACCCTTTTCGTACCAGCCGAGCAGGCGCTCACTGAAACCGGGTTTGGCATTGGCATGATGCAGCGGTTTGCGCATGAACAGCGCGGCAAGGGTTGGCGCCAGCGTCAGCGACACCACCACGGAAATCATGATGGTGGACGTCGCGGTCAGGGCGAATTCCTTGAACAGCCGCCCGACCACACCGCCCATGAACAGCAGTGGGATGAACGCCGCTACCAGCGAGAAACTGATCGAAACGACGGTGAAGCCAATCTCGCCGGCACCCTTGATCGCCGCCTCGCGCATGTCATCGCCGGCCTCGAGATGGCGGTGAATGTTCTCCACCACGACAATCGCATCGTCGACCACGAAGCCGACCGCGACGACGATCGCCACCAGTGTCAGGTTGTTCAGGCTGAAACCGAGCACGTACATCAGGGCGAAACTGGCGATCAGCGAGACGCCGAGCACCGCCGAAACAATCAGGGTCGCCGACAACTGCCGCAGGAACAGCGCCATGACTGCGACCACCAGCAGGATCGCGATCAGCAAGGTGATCTCGACTTCATGCAGCGAAGCGCGAATGGTCTGCGTGCGGTCGATCAGGGTTTTCACCTGCACCGAGGCCGGCAGCATGGCTTCGAGACCGGGGAGGGCGGCTTGAATGCGGTCGACGGTCTCAACGATGTTGGCGCCGGGCTGGCGCGAGATCACCAGATTCACCCCCGGACGATCACCCGCCCACGCCTGCACGTAGGCATCTTCCGCACCGTTGACGACTCTGGCGACATCGCGCAGGTGAACCGGTGCGCCATCCTTGTAGGAAACGATGAGCTGGCTGTAGTCCTCGGGGTGGAACAACTGGTCGTTGGTCGACAGCGTCGAGATACTCGATTCGCCGTACAGCGCACCTTTGGCGAGGTTCAGACTGGTTTGCTGGATCGCCAGCCTGATGTCGGCCAGCGTCAGGCCAATCGCCGCGAGTTTGTCCGCCGACGCCTGCACGCGAATCGCCGGACGTTGCTGACCGGTGATGTTGATCTGGCCGACGCCGTCGATCTGACTGATCTGCCGGGCGAGCAGGGTTTCCACCAGGTCGCTGAGTTCGGTGCCGGGCATCTGTGTGGAGCTGACACTGAGGATCAGCACCGGGCTGTCGGCCGGGTTGACCTTCTTCCACGTCGGCAGCGTCGGCATATCCTTGGGCAGCTTGCCGGCGGCGGTGTTGATCGCCGCCTGGACTTCCTGCGCGGCGGTGTCGATGCTTTTGTCGAGGGTGAATTGCAGGGTCAGCAGGGTTGAGCCCAGCGCACTGCTCGAGGTCATCTGGGTCATGCCGGGGATGGCACTGAATTGCACCTCCAGCGGCGTCGCCACCGAAGACGCCATGGTGTCCGGGCTGGCGCCAGGCAACTGCGCCGAGACTTGAATCGTAGGAAATTCCGCTTCCGGCAGTGGGGCAATCGGCAAGCGCGGGAAGGCAATCGCCCCGACCAGCACCAGCGCGATCGTCAACAGGATCGTCGCCACCGGGTGATCGATGCACCAGGTCGAGATGCCTTTGTGCGAATTCATGGCTTCGGCTCCGCCTGCACCACTTGCGGCGGCTCACTCATGACTTGCACGCTCGACCCCGGCTTGAGCCGCGACTGGCCGTCGGTCACCAGCACGTCACCGGCGTTGACGCCTTTGATGATGTCCTGGCCGCTGCCCTGATACACCATCTGCACCGGCACCGCTTCGACCTTATCGTCCTTCACGCGGTAAACGAAGTGTTGTTCAAGGCCACGTTGTACGACGGTGGGCGGAACGACCAGCGCATCTTTATCCACAGCCGTCTGAATTTTTACCGTCACCAGCAAACCCGGCCAGAGCTTCTGGCTGGCGTTGGCGAATTCGGCCTTGGCGCGGATGGTGCCGGTGTTGGCGTTGATCTGGTTGTCGATCAGGGTCAGATGACCTTCGCCGAGCAGATTGCCGGTTTCGCCATCGGTGTCGGCGCCGATGTAGGCCTTGACCGGCGCGCGTTGCGGATCGTTGATCAGGCTCTGCAGGGTCGGCAGCATCTGCTGGGGCAGGGAGAACTCGACGGCGATCGGGTCGATCTGAGTCACGGTGAACAGTCCTTGAGTGTCGGTCATGCGCAGGAAATTGCCTTCATCGACCGTACGAATACCGACGCGCCCGGTGACCGGGGAGCGAATCTGCGTGTAGGACAGTTGCACCTGCGCCGCATCGATCGAGGCCTGATTGCCCTGCGCCGTGGCTTTGAGCTGATTGACCAGCGCTTGCTGCTGATCGAAGGTCTGCTTCGACACGCCGTCGTCAACGCTGAGCAATTTGTAGCGCTTGAGATTGACCAGCGCGACCTGCAGCTGCGCCTGGCTCTCGCCCAACTGCGCCCGGGCCTGATCAAGGCTGGCGCGGATCGAGCGGTCGTCGATGGTGGCGAGCAGGTCGCCTGCTTTGACCAGTTGACCCTCCTTGACCAAAATTTTCGTGAGGATGCCGTCGATCTGCGGACGCACCACCACACTGTGGAGCGAGAGCACCGAGCCGATGCCGCTGGTATAACGCGGCACGTCTTTGGCGCTGACCGTCACCACGCGCACAGGAATGGCGGTCGGGCTGGCCAGTTTGGCCGGTGCCGGTTTGAGCACAAACCACAGGCCGGCGGCTGCCAGCAAAATCAGGAGAGAGGCGAGCAGGATTTTATTTTTCTGAATGAACATGCGCGGCGCCGAAGTCTGGAGTTTGGGCAGATTGGCCAGTTATAAACCGGTCAGGCGGTCGGCAGGGTGACGGCTGGCTGTCAGGATTGTCAGTTTCCGATGTTAATTGCAGTAGCTGCGATTACGGTTGAGTTGATAAGTCCCTAAAAGGGACCTATCGTTCCTTTTTTGGGACTCTTCGGTTTGCGCCAGTGGAAAACCTTTCTTTAAGCGAAGCCCTGTTCACCGCCACCCAGCAAAAAGTATTGGGATTGTTGTTCGGCAAGCCTGACCAGACGTTCTACGCCAACGAAATTGTGCGCTGGGCGCAGGTTGGCAAAGGCGGGCTGATGCGTGAACTCGATCGATTGCAACGAGCCGGGATCCTCAGCATGACACGAGTGGGTAACCAGACCCATTACCAGGCCAACCCCGCCTGTCCTATCTACGCGGAGCTTCTGGGCATCACGCGTAAGACATTCGGTTTTGCCGAGCCTCTTCGTCAGGCATTAGAGCCGTTTGCCGAACAGATCACGTGGGCGTTCGTGTATGGCTCCATCGCCAAAAACTCGGCGAACACACTCAGTGACATAGATCTCATGCTGATTGGCGAAGGCCTGCACTACAGTGAGTTGATGGAGCGACTCATGCCGTTGGAGGAGCAATTGAGGCGTCCCATCAACCCGACGCTATACACCCCGCAAGACTGGGCCAGGAAGCTGGCGGCACAGAACAGTTTTGTCATGCGGGTGATGCAGCAGGAAAAAATCGATCTGTCAGGGGCAAACCCTTTGGAGTCCAAGGATGGGCAGCAACGAGAGTCTGGAGAATCTTCTACGTAGCGGTGTACTGAAAGCGGAGCCACCTGACCGCAAAGAGTGTGAGGGGCTGATGCGCTCGGCTCTGGATAGGCTCAAGGATGCGCACACCTGCACACTCTCGTTTTCCAGCCGGTTCGATTTGGCCTACAACGCCGCTCACGCGCTGGCGCTGACAGCTCTTCGCTTGAGTGGCTATCGATCGGACAAGCGCTATCTGGTATTCCAGTGTCTGATCCATACCACGCAAAGCAGTAAGGTTCAGGTGCGATTGTTTGCGCTGTGCTATGAGCGGCGGAATCTCGCCGAATACGAAGGCTATATGGATGAGGATGACGCGCTTCTTGAGCAGTTGCTGGAGAGCACCTCGCAATTGTTGAGTGACGTTCAACACCGCATGAACTGAAATATCATCACGCAGTGTCAGTACCAAGCAGCCATTCAGCGCATCGCGCAAATCTTCAGATGCCGAGCCAGAGCGCACAGGTATACTGCGCGCCTTTGCGGCTCACTGATCGGGCCGACTTTTTGTTCCCGGAGCTTTTATGACTTCCCCGACCCAACCGCCGGTTGACGACGCTGTGAGCGACGTCCCGGCTGACGTGGCTGATGCCAGCGAAACCAAGGCCGAGATTCCAGCGTTCAAGTTCCCGTTCAAACCGGGCGAGCTGGCATCGGCGAAAGGCTCGAATCAGCCGTGGTACAAGAATGGCGCGAAGAATGGCCACACCAAGACCCCAGGCATGGCGCCGCCGGGTACGCGTCGGTCGATGGGCAAGCGCTGACATCGGAAAGTGATGGTGCTTGTGCTGGCCTCTTCGCGAGCTCCCACAGGTTTTGTGTCTGGCGCAGATCCAGTGTGGGAGCGAGCCTGCTCGCGAAGGCGGCAGCCGCTACACCACAAATGTCAGATCAAGCCGCGCGCAATGAAATGAACGCATAAGTCTGCGCCGGTTCAGTCACCACTTGGCCTCCGGCTGCCAGCACTTGCCCGGCCACGTCATCACCTGACAAATGAAACAGCCACTCACTCGGCTGCGCCGCCAGCGGTTGCGCGCTTACTTGGTCGATCACCTGCGCAAACGCATCCATGTTCGGCAAATAAGCGGTAAACCCATCGCCCTTGAGCGCGGTAGTGCGAATCCCGAGCGTCGCGCAGATCGCATCCTTCAGTCTGATGTCATCCCGATCCGCCTGACGCGAACGCTGGATCAGCTCAACCAGTTCCCGATCAACCAACTCACCGCCCACGATCAGCTCCGGCCCCTGTTCCCAGGATTCTGGCGGGCAATCCTTGGCAGCGGGATTGAGCGGGATATGCGGATTGATTTCCGCCGGGTAAATCCGACACACCAGTGGACGCCGCTCGTAGATCCGGCAGCGCTTGTCGTCGTCAAGATTCCGGCAGGGGCCGACGTTGTAGGCGGCGAAAGTGATCGCCACATGAGCATCGGTAGCACCGCTGCGGACCATGGCTGAACGGCGCTCGGCATGTTCGCGCTGCTGCGCTGGCAGGCCCAGACCATTGCCGAGAAAGGCCTCGACCAGCACGATTACCTGACCGCCATCCGCCGCCCACATGCGGGCTTCGGCCAGCGTCAGCGGCACATGGTGGTCGGTGCAGCATTTGCCGCAGCCTACGCAGGAAAACGTCGTATTCATTGAGCGATCTGTCTTCAATCAGGGTGTGAAACGATGGCGGAAAACCATCGCACAGAACCCGATCGAAGCAAGGACTGCGCCACTCAGTGGGATTTTGTCACCGGGCGGATCGAATCCCACTCGGTGACGAACGCGGTTTTCGACTGTTTGTTGTACAGGCACAGCTCGCTGCCTTGCTGGCCTTTCATGTGTTTTTGCGGATACTGGCCTTGCAGCAGAACGGCGGTGTAACCGACGCGATCATCGAATTGCGCGGGCGTGCCGACCGGTTTGACGTTTTTCAGGCCGCTGGCCTTGGTGCAGCTGGCGAGCACGGTTTTGTCGTAGGCGGCCCAGGCGTCGGGGCTGGAGGCGTGGGCCTGGGAGGCGAGGGCGGTGAGGCTGAGCAGGGCGAGGGTGATGGCTTTCATGGTTGGGGCATCCTGGGTTATGGCCAAGGTTGGAGTATGCCTGCGGGTTGGAAGTTGCCTGTGTCGGCGCTATCGCGAGCAGGCTCACTCCTACAGGTTGGAATGCATTTCAAATGTAGGAGTGAGCCTGCTCGC